>NZ_KB291500.1:82220-98135 GCF_000318315.2 Capnocytophaga sp. oral taxon 324 str. F0483
CTCTCAGCTCTCTTCCGAACTTTTCCGTTTCCTTTCGAACACACCTAATAGTCTCAACACGTCGCTTTTTCATCCCAAACTTTGCCCAAGTTTCAAACTTGGACAAAGTTGAATAAACAGACAATTCCTCCGCTGACGCTTTTCTTGTAGCTCGCACCCATTTTCTCATTTTCTCATTTCCTAATTTACTCATTTTTCTATTTTCTGAGATTTACGCCCAACCCACATTCATTAACATAAAAAAAAACAAATGGCAAACTTTGTACAACTACAAAATCTACCATTTGTTCCTGTGTATAACCAAAATGTTTATTTATTAGCTTTGCAATATCCTAAAACAAAATCTTCTATCAAAACAAAAAAGACCTTATACATAGTGTTTCCTATCTTAATATCCGTCTCCTTGTCATTAGGGAAAAAGTCTTTTCCCCTCACATCGTTTAGGGTAAGTGTAGGTTTGTTATGAATTTTAAAACCTACTTCTTTAGCACACCACGTCATTGTAAGTTTCTGAATGATGTTATGAATCGAGTAATTCGCTGAGCGATAATTCCATTGAGTGAATTTATGTGCAATACGCAATATTTTCTCTCGTTTCTTCTCAATATCCACCCCCACAGGTTTATTACTTATCATCACCACAACCTTATCAAACGAATGACTAATCGAAATAAAATCTTTTCCCTTTAAAAAAGGCTTCCCGTAAGCATTGTAATGCAAAGAATTGGGGGCGTGTCCTAACTGAGTTAGCAATAAACGCGTGGCTAAAAAGTTCTTTTTAGCCCTCTCATTGCTAATAGCATTGTAACTCTCCTTTTGTTCAGGAGTAAGAAGAGTTTCTTCTTCCAACACAGCAAGCTCCTCCCTTACCTCCCAAATGTACAAGGTGGTTTTTTTATCTACTTTTATGGTGCTCTCTAATGGCATATATAATTCCCCTCCTAATTTCGCACAAAGATACTGAAAAATTCTTAATTCTTACAAGTTATATAAACCACCTCTGTGTCTTTTTCTTTTCTTTCAGAAATCAATAATATGTTAAAACAACGCCCTTATAATGAGCTTATTTAGCATCATTTTAATAGTTCATAAACAATGAAGACGTTAATTTGTGTTACAAACATAACTTTTATTCTTTAGCTTTCCTATCAAAAGTTTAACAAAAGATTAACGCTCTTAAACGAAAAAAAGTCTTCACGATGAGGAAAAATCGTGAAGACTAAAAAATAAAATATAACTTTTAAAAAAATAAAAATGATAGCAAATTCTTATTTATAAAGTACTTTTTTTACCGCTTTTACTACGTCGTTAGCATTTGGCAAAAACTCTTTCAAAAGCTCTGAAGAGAAAGGTGCTGGCGTATCAGTGGTAGTAATGCGTTGTACAGGCGCATCGAGATAATCGAAAATGTGCTCTTGTACTTGATAAGTAATTTCAGAAGATACACTGGCAAAAGGCCACGCTTCTTCCAAAATCACTAAGCGATTAGTTTTCTTAACCGAAGCGAATACTGTGTCAAAGTCAAGCGGACGTACAGTACGCAAGTCGATGATTTCACACTCAATACCTTCTTTGGCTAAAATATCAGCAGCTTTATGCGCTTCTTTAATAATTTTACCGAAAGAAACGATAGTTACATCAGTACCCGCACGCTTAATATCGGCAACGCCTAATGGAATAGTGTATTCTTCTTCTGGCACTTCACCTTTATCGCCGTACATTTGCTCAGATTCCATAAAGATAACAGGGTCGTTATCACGGATAGCCGACTTCAAGAGTCCTTTTGCATCGTAAGGCGTAGAAGGAACTACTACTTTCAATCCAGGACAGTTAGCATACCAGTTCTCAAAGGCTTGAGAGTGGGTAGCCGCCAACTGACCAGCAGAAGCAGTAGGACCACGAAAAACGATAGGAATATTAAACTGACCTCCTGACATT
Organism: Capnocytophaga sp. oral taxon 324 str. F0483; assembly: GCF_000318315.2. Lineage (NCBI taxonomy): Bacteria > Pseudomonadati > Bacteroidota > Flavobacteriia > Flavobacteriales > Flavobacteriaceae > Capnocytophaga > Capnocytophaga sp. oral taxon 324. Next base: position 84,159 of record NZ_KB291500.1, read on the forward strand.
TGGCGCATTTTAGCCGCGTTGTTAATGATTTGGTCAATCGCTACTAATGAAAAGTTAAAAGTCATAAACTCTACAATAGGACGGTTACCATTCATAGCAGCCCCTACTGAGATACCTGCAAAACCACCTTCAGCGATAGGGGTATCAATAATACGTTTAGGCCCAAATTCATCGAGCATTCCTTTAGAGGCTTTATAAGCGCCATTATATTCGGCTACCTCTTCACCCATCAAATAAATAGACTCGTCGCGACGCATTTCTTCACTCATCGCTTCGCAAACGGCTTCTCTAAATTGTATTGTTCTCATTTATATTTATTAAATAAGGTATATAACTAAAATTTCTGTTTTGAAAGCACAAAAGTAATAATAATTATTTAATCTCCTAATTTTTTTACTACTTTTATTTTCTATATATTATTTAAAACGTTATATATCAAATATTTATTATGTTATTTACCTTATCTCTAATCTCACTACTCTCTGGTTAAATCGCCTATAAAAATACGGAATCTTATATAGCATACGGAATATAAATGGGTAGCGTCCTTGGTCGTACTTACTCATAAAATACTCTTTCGCCACGTGCAACTTAGGGTGCCACTGCTCCATCGCTTCGCTATACTTTTCGCTCCATTGAAATTCAGGGCGCCTGTCTTTATCCATTGCTTTTAGTGTATCGTGGTTCTTAGCGTGCCCTACTAAGGCATAAGCGAGCATATCGAAAAGAAGAGTAGCCTCAGTAAATGCTTCACAGAGATGTATCATAAAATCTTTTACCTCAAACGGAGGGAAATACATCAGTACCCCCTCAACAATAATGAGTATCGGCTTGCGGTGAGCTTTTACTTTTTCTATCCATTCGGTATCAAAGAGAGACATTTCTAAAAAACTACGTCTTTCACTCTCCTCAAAGAACTGACGCCGGATAGCAATTACCTCAGGCAAATCGAGGTCATACCAATGGGTAAGTTCCGGACAACCCAAACGCTCATAACGAGCATCAAGACCCGTACCCAATTGTATTATTACTGCATCGGGGTGTTGCTCTATAAAAGCACGAGTTTCTTCGTCTATCAGGTGAGCGCGCACACACACGCCTGCTTGGGAGAATTTAGCTTTCTTGAACCGGCTAAAATCATAGTCTATTTTGTTTATAATCTCAGCAGCCTTCTCATCGCGTAACAGCGGTTGAGGTTCTTTATTTTCAGTAGCTTTTGCCCATAAAGTAATGAGCATTGTTTCGGGTATTTTGTTCATAGGTGTTAGGGGTTAGAATCAGACCTGTTCGACTCGTTCGACAGGTCTGATTCTAAAAATTAGAACTCGTGAAAGAAAGCGGGATTTCCAGTAGTGCTAAGCACTTGTTCTACGGTTTCAGTAGCAGGGTTGAAATCGAATAAGCCTCTTTTATCAGTACCAAAAGCACCAAAGAGCACTCTGTCTTTCAGTTTGGTGATGAGAATACTATGTCCGTCAGTAAGCGGAACGCCTCTTATCTGGCTGATAGATTTGTTGTTGAAATTTATAAGTACTGCCATAGCGTTTTTAGCAGTATAGGGGTTTGCGCCACCGAGTTCCACGATACCCACATAAGCTACAGCTTTACCATTGCCTATATACTGGCAGTTATACACGCTAGCAGGCTTGTAATTAGTGCCTGCAATAGGGGTCGTAGAGATATCCCACGATTTGCTACTGTCGAATTCAGTCTTGCCTTTGGGAATACAGAGGAAACCGCATTTAGTATTGTCTTTGGAATATCCAAAATAACCTGCGGTAGCTATATAAAGGTCACCTGCTTCATTGGTAAAGAGCATTCCTTTACATTGTGCCATAGGGCGAGTGGGGAAAGTGAGTTTGGTAGTGGTTTCGGATACTACTTTCTCTACCACATCAGTTTGAGGGTCGATGATAGCCACATCACACTGTTGGTAGTCGGCGTAAGGTTGCCAACCTGCTCCAGGGTTGATTTGGTTGAGACATAGGTAATACTTGCCATCGCGAATAATACCCATAGCAGGCTCAGGACTGGTATCGCCGTGAGCGTATTGGGCGAGATTGATTTCACCTGTTTTTTGCATTGTCTGTGGGTTGATAATCCACACGACTCCTTGTGTGTACATAGGCACATAGGCTTTCGTAGCACTTACTTTTTCGAGATGACCTACCATCGAATTAGAAAGCCCTGCGAGATTTGCTCCTTTGGCGAGCTTTTTGGTAGTAGGGTCGTAAGTATATTGGGTGATACCGCCGATACCTTTCATAGTGTCGAAGAGGTAGACACTTTTCCCTTCTACTTGTATCGAAGAGCCAAACTCTACTTGCTCAGCTTTGGAGTTATCAATAGCGATACCTCCTGCCATTTTATGAAAGATTTGAAGGTAAGAACTACCACTCATACCATCGGGGTTTTTGACAGAAGTTTCTAATAAGAAATCACCTGTATAAACCACATTGCTTGGTGGTATGGGAGCGGGGGTAGGGTTGTCGTCTTTCTTGCAACCCACTGTGAGAAGTGCTAAAGAGCACACAGTTAAAAATACTTTTGAATACATAAAATTAGTTTTTAGTTATTATTATTAGTTGTTAGACTTGTCTGACCTTTAAAAAGAAGCAACCCTATAAACATCAGGGTATTTCCCAAGCTGATAGCCGATACATTCAATCCGTTTTTAATAGCCGAATCTGGTAACAAATAGGCTATAAGATGAATGATGCCAATACCTATAAACATATTGAAAAGGGCTGCTATGCGAGGATAAACGGTCTTTTTCCTTACAAAAGCTATGAACTGTGAGATGTTCATCAGTAGGAAAAAGACGATAAAAATGTAATAGCAAGGCACTAATACATTATTAGAAAAGGTAGTAGCTATATTGTGAGCTAAGGTTGCATCGGTGGGGTAAAGCTGTTTGTAGATAAGCATCACCACAGCACAATTAAGGTGCACCCCACAAGCTGCCATTACCAGCCACCCCCAGATACCTACTTTGTAAAGCTTTGAGAGCGTTTCACTACCTTCTTTCATCAACTTGTAAATTTGCCAATACCCTATGCACTGCAGAGGGATACCTATCACACCTAAGAATCCTCCCCACATAATACGCGATAGGGGTAAGGTAAGTGAGAAGTTCATCAGTGATTTTTCAGGGTTTTCTACCTGAATGTACCCCAATAGCATATCACCGGAAAAAGTAATAAGTGAGGCTATTAAGCCTAAAATAAATCTTTTTTTCATATATAATTGTTTTTCATCTTTTGCTTCACTTTTTATAGCCAGCCAATCAGAAATGGTTTGTAAAATTTTCCTCCTACGCTTTAAATTCGCTTTAGATTCGCTTTTAATTTATTGTAGAGCCACTGTAGAGCCACTGTAGAGCCACTGTAGACCCACTGAAAGTATAGTTAAAGTATATTTTTAGTTCGGACGAGAGGGAGTTAGAATATTACTCTTAGCTTCACCCCTCCATTGATTCCCATTAATGGGCGGTTAAATTCTGATAGGGTCTTTTCATTCGTTATATTCCGCACTTTCCCTGAGAGAAATACTTTATTATTCAAGAAACTGTGCTCAAAACCTATATCAATGGTTGTACTGCGCGGAATGCGGCGTTTCTGCAATTGTGTCATTTCAAAATCATAGTAATATTCTTCCACAAAAGCCACATCGGCAAAAAGGCGTGTATTTTGCCCCGTGCCACCAAAAAGGTTCTCGCGGTGGAACTCCAAGCCTGCATTCGCCATTAAGTAAGGTATATTAGGCATACGTTTGTTTTTAGTAGGGTTAGGCACGGTGCTTTCTGGCTCGTAAGCACGTGTATCGCGCAGGTCTTGATAAGTAGTGTTGCCGTATAGATAAAGCGAAGGCAATACATCGGCTTTGGCTTCAAACTCTACCCCAAGAGTACGCATCTCTCCAAAGTTTTGGTATTGTGCCCCTATGAGTCCGGCAGTATAACGTATCATATCTTGCAAATACATATAGAAGAAGTTCATTTCTATTTGAGCATTGGTAGGGTGCTTGCCTGTAAGGTCGAACAGCAAACCGAGGTTAGCGCTGAGGTTACGCTCTGGCAATAAATCAGGACTGGGGATTACAGCTATACCATCGCCTAAGAGCTCCGTTTCCGAAGGAATGCGCACCTCATAACCAGCAGAGAGTTTCCCCATTAGCGAAGGCAGAAAGCGGTAGCGCATCGCATTATTCACCCCAAAATCGCTCTTGCTTACGTCTACATCGTACTTACCGGGGACGAAGAGTGGCGCCATTTGGGTGTGCATAGTATACATATAATGACGTACTGTGAGCGAGTTCAAAAACACGTCGTTAAGCGTACGGAAGTCATATGTAAGTCCGCTTATCCAACTGCGCATTTGCGAATCGAAATTCACTTGCTTACCCAGACTCAGGGTCTTTAAGTCGTCTTTGGGCGTACCGTTTGCCATAGAAAACACACTGTTGATATTCAGCGAATGGCGTTCGGTAAGAATGTACTCCAAATTGGTTTTATTAATAAAAGTGAGCTTTTTATCGTCAGAGTCCGATGGATAGTTATAACCTGCCTCACCGCCATAACGCGAAGGGGTAGGGTAGGAGCTACCGTCCCACTCATAGCGACGGGTGGCTTTGTCGATGAAGTTCATTTTGGTAAGTACCAATCCGTTGAACATATCAAGATTCAAGCCTTCTGTAAGGAAATTATCTTTTTCGAGTTTATTAGAAAGCCCCGTCATTAGCGACTGACTATGAGCTTCTCGTATATCGTATTCGATACCTTGAATTTCCTTATAGGTTTTGACGAACACGGGTTCTAACTCTACTTCGTCGAACCACCATTTCTTTGCTTTGAAGCTCCCGCCAATGATGAGCTTGCGGTACTTATCGTGGTTGCGGGTGATGCGCAATCCTTCTTGAAAAGGAGAATCGAAAGTGTAGTTATTATCCGATGAAGTATAGCCCCCACCGATACCGAATACCAATCCGCGCTGTTTGAGGTTGCGTTTGAATACCCCTTGTGCCTTATGGGTGTTGTAACTCTCATATCCATAACTGAGGTCGGCATATTTATCGGGGTATTCGCGAATAACGATATTGATAGCTCCTCCAAGCGATGAGCCCCCGAAGCGTGCTGGTACGACTCCTTTGTAAATCTCAATACGGTCAATCATATCTATGGGGATATCGTTGATATCGATATAATCTGTCTGCTCACCTAAGGGCAATTCGTCTATAAAAAAGCCTATGCGTTTGCCTTCTAATCCTCTTACTGAGATACGTGAACTACTGCCCACCCCTCCTGAAGAACGCAAAGTGATACCTACGGTTTTTAGAAGAATGTCCTGCACACTGCTTACCGTACCTCGCAGGTTACTCATATCAATTACCGTTACGGGCATACTCTGCTCTTTCTTTTGGTGAGCGATACTCTTGCCCGAAACAGTTACTCCGCTTATTTCTTCGGCTTGTTCTTTCAGCGATACATCTGAACGCATCTGTCCTTTCACACTGATTTTCTTTCCAAAGGTTTGATAACCGAGAAAACTAAACCACACGGTATAATTCCCTTCGGGCAAATGTGTTAATCGATATTGACCGCGTGCATCGGTGCTCACGCCTTTGTTTAGTTCTTTGATGTAAACATCGGCACCTATTAAAGGTTGGTGAGTTACTTTATCGGTAACCGTACCAATGAGTTCGGCAGTGTTTTGAGCTGATATAGAAAGACTGAAGAGTAGTAGTAAAAGAAAAGTTTTGTTTAACATAGATATCGGTTTTTGCGTCTCAAACTTTGGCAAAGTTGAATAGACTAATAATCAGTATTTAATCGCTTGCTAACTGCTAACGACTAAAAAACTAAAAGCTAAAATATTTGGTGGTTTGAAATATGTTATTTACTTTTGTTCTAAACAACAGATTTCAGAGCGCAAAAATACAGCAAAAAGGAAGTACGATTGTTTAATTTCCTTAGCAAAGTTTTACATCTGAATAGCAAATAAAGTGATTGGTTGTTTGTAGCCGGCTGGTGAGGCTGACGGCAAACAGCTGATGAACGTGATAAACGACTGATGAATATGATAAACGAAATAACATTACCTTTGGCAACCAACGAAGAAGAGGTGCAAAATTATTACGAAAGAGTGAATGAACAAATGGGGGTATTCCAATTGGAACAACAAACCTTAGGCAATCATACTTACTACCGATGGCAAGCACAAATGAAAGAAGAAGTGACTTTTGTGGGACGTATGGATATCCCCTCAGTGCGTCTTTATTTTGTAACCCGAACCTACAAAGGTATGGCGGTGCAGGTAGACGGGCGAAATTGTATCAGTAAGGCGGGGACTCACAATATCTTTTTTGGTAAAGAAGAATGCTTGGGCAAAGACTTGTTGCATAAAGATGATATTATAGAAGTGATTACGGTTGCTATCAGTGCTGAGCAATTTGCGCAAATAGCTATTCAATATCCCGAAACTTTTATGGCGTGGTACCAGCGTTATGAGCGGGGTGGTAACTTTATTCTTTCGCCTGAACAATCACTTCCTACTGACTTTGCTATGCAAACTGTCCTTGACCAACTGCAACACGCTTCTCTTTTGGGCAAGGCAGCACGAGCTTATGCCGACTTAAAAGTGCAGGAACTCTTTTTGTTACAATTACATCAATACGAACAGCAACAGCTACAAGTATACCAATACTGCAAAACTCAAACCGATGTACGAAAAATGTACGAAGTGCGTGACCGCCTTACGGCTCAGTTGGACGTTACGCCTTCGATAGCTGAATTGGCACGTGCCGTAGGTGTGAACGAAAAGAAGTTGTGTTATGGTTTTAAAGAGGTATTTGGCACTACTGTTTTTGGTTATCTATACGACTATAAAATGGAATTGGCGCAACAACTGCTCCTTCACACCGATAAGAGTATAAGTGAAATCGCCCTCACTTGTGGATATGATTATATATCGCATTTTTCGACTGCCTTTAAGAAGAAGTTTGGTAGAAATGCAAAGGAGGTAAGAGATAAGAGGTAAATGTCATATGTCATATCTTGAAATAGGTTTACACTAAAAACCATAAAAAGATATGACAATAGGGAGGAAAGAAACAGTTCGGTACAGTGATTGCTTTAAGTTGAGTATCGTAGAAGAGATAGTGCTTAGAGGAGGGTTGCTTGCTGATTATTGAAAAGAATAAGATGTTTAACTTGCAGAAAGACAACAAACCGGCGGAGAAAAGTTACTTTTGTAACTTAATTGTAATAGTAGTTTCTTGTTAGTTCAGAAATAATTATTACTTTTGTCACTTGTAATTTGTTATACAGGATATGCCATTAGCTTTATTCAATTCTATTACTTCGTGGTTTTTAAAACGCCGTATTGACCAAATACAAGAGTTTGTAGAGCACCCACATAAAGTGCAAGAACGTGTGCTTTTGGAGCTTCTTGATGCTGCCAAAGACACTGAACTCGGCAAACTATATAACTTTGCTGAGGTGAAAAACTATGAGCAATTCAGTAGAAATACACCATTAGTTTCTTATGAAGCTTTTGAGCCTTACGTAGAAAGGGCAAGACGAGGGGAGCGGAATGTGTTTTGGCATACGCCGATAAAATGGTTTGCCAAGAGCAGTGGGACTACTAACGCTAAGAGTAAGTTTATTCCGGTAAGTGAGGAGGCACTGCAACTGTGCCATTACAAATCGGGGAAGGATATGCTGTGCTTATACCTAAATAACAACGAGGATTCGAATCTGTTTAAGGGCAAGAGTTTGCGACTGGGAGGGAGCAAGCAACTGTATGAACAAAACGGTACTTATTTTGGGGATTTATCGGCGATTTTGATTGAAAACCTGCCTTTTTGGGCAGAATGGAGTTGTACCCCTAGCAACAAAGTATCGCTGATGAGTGAATGGGAGAGTAAGTTACAAGCGATTGTCAAAGAAGCGAAAACAGAGAATGTGACTAGTATTGCGGGGGTTCCTTCGTGGATGTTAGTGCTTTTAAATCGGATTTTAGAAGAAACCCAAAAGGAACATCTTTTGGAGTTGTGGCCAAACTTAGAAGTATACTTTCACGGGGGGGTGAGCTTTATACCGTATCGCGAACAGTATAGGCATATTATTCCTTCGGATAGTTTTCGTTATTACGAAATATACAACGCCTCCGAAGGGTTCTTTGCAATTCAAGACCGCAACAATTCGGACGAGATGTTGCTAATGCTCGATTACGGGATTTTCTATGAGTTTATACCGATGGAGACTTTTGGTACTGCGGAACAAAAGGCAATTCCGCTGAGTGAGGTGGAAATAGGGAAAAACTATGCGATGGTGATTACTACCAATGCCGGTTTGTGGCGCTATATGATAGGAGATACGGTAAGGTTTACTTCGGTAGTGCCTTATCGGATTAAGATTACGGGTCGTACCAAGCACTTTATTAATGTATTTGGAGAAGAGCTCATCGTAGAGAATGCGGAGCGCGCCTTAGAGAAGGCTTGTGAGCAGACTAATAGTCACTTAATAGACTACACGGTTGCGCCTATATTTATGCAAGACAAGCTGAAAGGAGGGCACGAATGGGTAATAGAGTTTGATGCACCTCCTGAGAGTTTGGAGCAATTTACCGAGATATTAGACCGCGAACTGCAAAAACTTAACTCGGATTACGAAGCTAAACGCTACAACAATATGACGCTGAATATGCCCAAAGTGCACAAGGCTCGCACGGGGCTTTTTCACGACTGGCTCAAACACAAGGATAAGCTTGGCGGGCAAAACAAAGTACCTCGACTCTCGAACAGTAGGGAGTACGTGGAGGAGTTATTAAATTTATAATGAAATTAAAAATAGAAAGGCTACCCTATTGGGTAGCCTTTCTTATTTGCTGTAACATTAAATTATCTTCTTCTTTTGCGAATGAAGATGATGAGACCGACGAAAGCAAGGAGCACTATTCCGCCTATCCAAAGGGCGCTGAGTGATACTTTTTCTTGAGGACTTCCGGCAGTGGTTTCTTCTTTTTTGAGGACTTTAGCGTCTTGGGTATTGGCTTGTGCCTGACTGCCTTGGTGCGCTTGAGCGAGCTGTTGCTGATACGCTTGGGCATTGGCAGGTGAAGCCTTTTTGCTGATATAATCCTGCAACTTTTTATTTTCGGAAGAGAAATGAGAAGAGCTTACACCGAATTGCTTGGTGAGGTCGGTATGGATATCGGCAAGTTTAGTGATTTGGGCATCGGAGGCTTTCCACATACCTTTGCGGGTAGCTTCGAGCATTACAGCAGTTACCTCTTGCAAGGCTGCTACGTTTTCTTTCTTTATAAAATCGGTGATGCCCAGGTGGTGTTTATCTTCTATATAAGTGTTATATACCTCATTCCACATTGCATCATCGATGAGTTCGGGGCGAGTAGCTTCCCAACCGTGCATATTAGTAACGATTTCGGCTATTTGTCCGGCACTTGAAGCCTTACCCTTCATCATTTCTTTGATGTATTTAGGATTGAATATTGTACTGCGTGCTTCGACCCCTACGGCTTCTTTGAGTTCTTGCACGTGCATATTCTTATGGTTGCGATAATCGGCGAGGTAGGCATCGGGGTCTTTGCCGTTTACTTCTTTGATAGCAGCATTCATACCCCCCATAAACTCGTAGACGTGGTCGAGGCTAAGCGCTCCCCAAGTGTTGTTTTGGCGAGGCTGAATGAGCACATCGGCGTTTTTGATAGCGGCGCGGAACATACCTTCTTGGAACTTGCTCCAATTGTCTTTACTGCCGTAGAAAGCGCCCATATTATGCATATAAACCTCAGCGATATCCTTTTGAGTTTCCCACTTATCGCCGGAATTAATCAACTCCTTAGTGCCTGTATCATAACGACCTTGCAAGCCACCAAAGATACGTTCGATAGAAAGTTCGCGGGCTTCTTTGGGCGATACTCCGGCTTCTACCAATTGTTTTTCGATATCTACACTACCTGCGCTCACTTCATTGGCATAAGCTTCCTCAGGAAGAGCTGATACCATTTGAATGGCTTTGGTAAGCAAGAACAAGCGAGAAGCTGCTAAATCGCGGAACTGACCTGAGGTTTGAATCACTACATCGATACGAGGGCGACCCAACTCTTCAGAAGGAATGACGCGCACATCGCCTACACGACCAAAGCTATCCCATACGGGTTCAACACCTAACATATACAAGGCTTGGGCGATAGATACACCTTCGGTTTCTATAAATTCGGAACTCCAAAAAGTATAGGCTATCTTCTTGGGATATTCGTGGTGTTTGGTTTGGTATTCACTAATTACATTTTGGGCTAAAGCTACGCCTCTATCCCACGCGAGTTTAGACGGTGTACTTTCGGCATTCACCCCATAGAGGTTATGACCGGTAGGTACGCCTTTAGGATTGGCTACTGCATCACCTCCTGAGGAAGGAGGAGTGTAACCACCATTTAGAGCATTGAAGAAAGCCTTTTCTTCTAAACGCGGACTGTTTTGCAAGGCGTCTTTATAGAGCGTTACATTGGTAATGGTTCTCTCGATATCTACCAAGGTACGTGCATAATCTATCTTAGCTTTTTGAGCGTTGAGAGCAGCCAGCTCTTCCTTAGTAAGAGGCTTGCGGTCTTCTTTTTTGGCAGGAGCTTTGATTTTGGTAGGACGACCTACGGCATCAGGTTTCTTAGCAGTAGCCGAAGCTGTGGCTGTTGTGTGAGTAGCAGTAGCGGTTGCTGAAGCCGTAGCTTGTTTTTTCATCTGCTGTTGTAAGAAATAAGGCATACCACTTCCTTCTTCTTTAGCCATTGTAGTTTTGGCTTTTTGCAAATCGTCAGCAGAGATATGAGCATAGTTGCAAATCAGTTCAGTAGAAACTGGTTTGCCTGCGAGTATTTGGTTTACTAAGCTCTTAGCAGGGTTTAGATAATGAGTTGTGAAAAAGGCTTTGCGTTTAAGGTCGGCTTCGGTAACTTTACCGTGGTACTTATCTAAGGTAGCCAAACTGTACGCAATAGGGTCGGTACTCATAGCCAAGACGGTAGAATTAATTTTATCAGGAGTATAAGGGACTCCCATTACGTAGTATTCGCCATTAATCTTTTCGGTGGCAATCTCTTCGGCGAAGTTAGCAAGGCGGTCGATTTCGGCTTCAGTATAGGGTTTGGAGAGGATACTATCCAAACGCAAATCACGATGTAAGCCCATTGTTACGGCTAACTTTTTGATGTGTAACCCAATGGTTTGTTTATCAATAGGGTTCTTTGCTTTCTGATAAGAAAGAATGGTGTTCTCTAAATTATTGAAGGTATTGCGCATATCGCTTTCGGTGAAAGCAGGAGTAAGATAAGACACAATACTGCCGTACGAACGACGTTTTGCCATCATTGCTTCGCCTATATTTCCGATAGTATAATAGTAGAAATGAGGTACGGTACCCACACAGATATCTGCCCAATCGTAATCGGAGAGGGCTACTTGTTTATTAGGGGTGAACTCCAATGAGCCGTGCGTACCGAAGTGAATGAGCGCATCGGCTTTGAGGCCGTTTTGTATCCAAAGATATGCCCCCATATAGGCATAAGGAGGGATTTCTTTTACGCCGTGCAACACTTTAAAATCATCATCAGTACTAATAGCGGCAGGAGGTTGAGGCAGAATGGTGATATTACCGAAAGTGAGATGGGCTACCGCCAGATAATTTTTACCGTCCTTAGAAGTGTTGAGGTAAGAGCCCGGCACAGCGCCGTTCTTTTCGATTACTTGTTTATAGAGTTCTTCGGGTAAAGTTTTTTTGAGCCAAGCATCTAATTCGTGAGCTTCTACCAAAGCAGGTGCGCCTGTACTGATGAACTTTTCGATATCGCCTTTGGCATTGGCTCTATAAGTATTGGCGTGTGTGAGCAGTAACTGGTTGAATTCGGCTTGTGTAGCGGGGAGCGTTCCTACGTTATAACCTTTGTTTTTGAGTTGATGTAAAAAGCGGAATAGTGAAGGTTCGACCTCCAACCCTTGAGCGGCAGCAGGTGTAAGCCCCACACCTTTGAAGTAAACAATCGCCAACTTTTTGTCGGCATTAGATTTACGTTTTAAATCGGTGAAGTTATGAATGATTTTGGCGAACTTACGGGCGCGGTTCTCGATAGTGTTGAGGAAGTAATAACCTTGTTTGTTTTGTTCTTGGGCAATCACTACATAAGGATAGAGCGCCCCGTCTAACTCGGGCATTACAATGGTTTGCCCCATAAAGCCGCCCGACATACCCATAGGGTCTTTTTCCCAATCGTCCTTCATTGCTAAGACCGATAATCCCGTGAAGAGGGGTACGTTGTGCTCCTTAGCCCAATTGATAAACAGTTCGGGTTGCCCCATCATCATTTGTCCGTGAGGAAAATAGACAATGGCATCGGGATTGATTTCGGTAAGGAAGTCGATGCGTTTTTCTTGAGCGGTGAAAGGATAGACGTTCATACCCTCGTTCTGCAAGGCGGTTATTACCCCATTGAGGTGTTCTTTATTTCCGCCAAAAGGCTCGTGTAAGCCTGCTACTATGGCGATACGAGGAGCACCTTCTTTATAGAAATTATTCTTCTGAATATACTCTTGATATTCTTTAAGGGAGCTGAAAGAGCGCTCGTCGTCTAAATGAAAGTAGACGTTTTCTTTGCGTTCGATAGGAGGTGCGGGTTCGGTAGCAAACCATTTCTTGTCGATATATTTGCGGACATAACGAACGAGGTTTTGGTAGTTTGCCTTATTGCCACTCATCAGATAGTCGCCTACGTGTTTGAGTTCGGTTTCGTTGAGGCTACTGATATCGTTATCGGGATTGGTAACGGCGAAACTGTGAAAAGGCACGCGGTTAGCAGCATCGATGAGCTGATTGCGCTGTTCGTCGCTAATTTTCAGTCCCATTGCCCATACGAGGACAAAGTCGTAGTTTTTGAGTTTATCGAGTTGGTCGAGGGGGACTTCTTCGATTTTGATAAACTTATCGGAATTAGAAAGGGCGATATTGGACGCCTGATAGCTGATGAAGTTCACCAATGCGATACGGGTGGGGGCGATGTATTTTCGCCATACGAAATAACCTGCTATTACTATAAGGAGCAGGGCAATGATGGATAGAATCTTTTTTTTCATCTTATTTGCTGTGGGTCGTAGCACGACAACAGATTGTTTTATAAATTAGACAAAAAGGTTTTATGTGAACAGGTGAGGCTGTGCCCCAGAAATTAAGCAAAATCAAGGTAATGCTTTGTAAAATGCTTGCTTTTAACGTGAGTTCGATGTAAGAAAAGTGTAGCTTACGCTACAGAAATCTTACAAATCTTTAAAAAAAATCGAGCAAATGAACAGCTTCGCTGTTTTTAAGTCTCGCACAAATTACACGAATAGTCTTTCAATTGACAATTGTGATGTGCACCGATGGGCAATTTAATTAATAGATAGGTTAACATTAATGTAATGAAAACTTGGGTGCAAAGATAAGAAAATTATTTTGAATAATAATAAATAGTGGAAAAAAGGTATTAGGCCATAGGCCTTAGGCACTAGGAATAGCGACGCAAAAGCGATGAGCGGAAAATGAGAGAATGAGGAAATGAGGAAATTAGAAAATGAGAGAATTAGAGAATTAGAGAATGAGAAAATGAGGAAATGGGGTGTGAGGTTGTGTTAGGGGAATGAGGCTGTGCCTCAGAAATCAAACAAAATTTAAACAAAATCAAGGCTGCGCCTTGTAAACCAGCGGAAGAGATTAACTTTGTCAAAGGTACGAGCTACAAGCTCGCACCAGCGGAGGAGGAAAATTAGAGAATTTGGAAATGAGGAAATTAGAAAATGGGTAGTGATAAAAATGGTTTTTTGACAGGTCTGATTTGTAGGACAAGTCGGACTGGTTAGGGTTTTCGGAAGAAAACGGAGGTTTCCAAAAGGAGGTTGGGAGAGATTTTGGTGAAAAAAGGGTGTAAGAAGGGT
>NZ_KB291501.1:0-695 GCF_000318315.2 Capnocytophaga sp. oral taxon 324 str. F0483
CTTGAAAAGCACATATTTTCCACCCCTCATCGTGATTGATAACCTCTTTTATATTCCCCTGTTCATCAAAAAAAAAACTCTCTGCCTATTCTTTCATTTGGAAAAAATGTTATTACTTGCTTAATATTTCCACTAAGGTCATAATAAATAATTTTCCGTTCTTTAGTTTTTAGATTGTCAATATATTTCAAATAGGCTTCACACCAATCTTTTTGATACCAACCATTTGATATACTAATATCTAAACTATCATTTTTCACTCTCTCAGGGGGGGGTAGGAAGTTTTTTATCTTCTTGTGTAATACTATCGTTACAAACACAAGAAATAGTTTGTAGTTCGTTATCACTCATCACCTTGCACGAAGAAAAAAGTAGAGTAAATATAAGTATTAATAATTTAACATAAGGTGATTTCCTTAAAATATCCCATTGCCATTTAAAAGTACTTTTAAAGTTTTTACCCATAATTATAACTCCTTGTTGCTTTTTCTCATAATTTTTCCTGTATCGCTATTTATATAAAGATATACCCATTTATAACGTCTGTTTTTATACATAGCAAGCCACGCTCTTTTACCTTTATATTTATCCCTATACACTCGCCAAAGAGGTTCTTCTTTATCATAATTATTCCCTGCATATCTTTTAGCAATAAACAGTGCTTGAAAAGCACATATTTTCCACCCCTCATCGTG
>NZ_KB291502.1:0-10335 GCF_000318315.2 Capnocytophaga sp. oral taxon 324 str. F0483
ATTGATTACTAAGTTTGTAAAATTTTATATATTTCTTTATTTGCCCTACAAAACCCACCGTTTTTTTCATCGTTATAGCAATTATTATGGTTGATATTTCCCTTTTTTGTATTGCATCTGTATCACATCTTCTTTACTATCAACCTCCCTTTCAGCGCAAAATCCTTCCGCATCACGCTCTATTTTTATATGCTTAGTAACACGTGTTTCCTCTATGGTATAGAAACCTCGCACCTTATGCTCTGAAATATGCAATTTGCTACTCATCTCTTTTTTTTCTCCCTCACAAGGAGTTTTTGCAGTTCCTCCCCCCGAAATATCAGCCGTATAAGAAAATATATCAGTGCTTAACACTTTTTGCAACTTCTTCCCTTTACTAATAAAATAGGTGAGCACCTCCGAGCCCATAGGCTTATTTCTATCAGCATTCGAGAAAAACACCCTCACCTGATAGGCAATCGCTTTCTTCCCCAACAGTGGCGTCTGAGAAGCCACTTCCAAACCCTGTAAGCGCCCTCTATCACTGTCTTCCCATTCACCTTCACCTATGTAGTAGTTATCTATCATCTGTTTCTGAAGATTGTACAAAACAACATAAGCATCATAAAGCATCTTGTCCTTACTTCTTTTCTTTAAAGGAAAAACCACGAGCTTATGTATCGTATCTTCTTTTAGTCCTCGCTCCGTATAAAGTGCCCAATACACCTGACGTCTGTCAAACTTAAATTTCGCTTCAATAGCTTTAAAAATAGCACTTTCATTTTGCAATTGTTCTTGTGCTACACCACACATCGGCAGTAATAACAGTAGGTATATAAACTTCTTCATTTTTTAATATTTTATTGATTGCGCGCTTGTTCTTCTGAATACAGTTTATAAACAGGCTCACTCTGCCAATATTCCTTCGTTTCAATATCCATAACCGTAAGGCGTCCTTTGAAGCCCGCCCCTGTATCTACATTTGCCACCCCGTTGAAAATAAGAGGTTTATCAGTACCCAAGCGCGTCGTAGGTGTATGTCCTATATAAATTTCATTATGTCGTAGGTGTATGTCCTATATAAATTTCATTATAGAGTTTCAAACGGTTAGGATAGTACTTATCCGTTTTAGGAAGACTAACGCTACAAGCAAGTTCCCAAAGCGTTCTATCCCAATAGTACATCTGTTCGAAATGCTCGTGAGCAATCCCCCGCAAATTAGTAAACCCCGCGTGAAGAAAAAGCCTATTTTTGCTATCCAAGTAGTAATTTTCAAGCGAGTTTAAAAAATCAATATGAGCCTTCTTGCGCTCTGCCGAAACATTCCGATAAGCCTTTTCAGTAGCTTTTCCTCCGTGCAAACGCCAAAGAGTATCCATCTCTTTTCCTAAAAGAAACTCACAGCAAAGCGCATCGTGATTCCCTCTGAGGAACAAACAACGCTGTTTCTTTTGGTATCCGATGAGAAAATCCATCACCTCGGGAGTCTCACTCCAACCGTCAGCGTAATCACCAAGGAAAATAAGGTAGTCATCAGCTTGTATATCAGCCCTTTCAAGCACCTGCACCAAAGCGCGTAAAGCACCGTGTATATCGCCTATAACAAGAGTTCGCATAGTGTTTAATTTTGCTATTATTCGTCTGTGAAAAGTTCGGCAAAAGTAGTAATTTTTTTTCAATTATCAGAAAATCTCTAATTTCTCACCCGCCCATCGCGCTATAACCTCACATTATCTCCATCATTCCGTCACTACATTCCCCCTCATTGAGGGGGCTAGGGGAAGGTTATCCCCTAGTGCCTATGGCCTAAGGCCTATCGCCTATTCCTCTCTCTTTCGCCTCGAAACCCCGATTTTACCATTTTTATTATTGCTATATTATGCTATTAATCAATTATTTATATACCCTTTCTATACCAATCGTCCAAGATTAGTATAAGCTTCCTATAAGCTCTCTATAAGCTACCTACATTCATCCTCACAGCCTTTTCTCACCAAAATTCCTCTCAACTCTCTTCTGAAATCTTCCGTTTCCTTCCGAACCTCTCAACCTTCCTCTATTTTCTAATTTTCTAATTTGCTAATTTTCTCTGCCTGTCGTCGCTTTTTCATCTCAAACTTTGGCAAAGTTTAAAACTTTGCCAAAGTTGATTACTAGCATTACTAGCATTTCTGGTATTATTGGCATTTATCTCATTCTCTAATCTGCTAATTTGATAATTTGCTAATTATTCTCTATCTTTGCCCCCGTAAACTTAAAAACCCTTTTATAAAATGAAAAACAAAGATTTTGGACTCCTCGTCCTCCGCCTTACCATAGGCTTGCTTATGCTTCCTCACGGCATCAACAAATTACTACACGCCGATGCCTTTGGATATGTTCAAAGTACCTTAGTAGCCAAAGGTCTTCCCACCTTCATTGCCTATGGGGTATATCTTAGCGAAATCATCGCTCCTATAATGATTGTATTAGGCTTCCGAACCCGTTTAGCCGCTCTTATAATGGTACTCGGCGGAATTAGTACGCTCTTTTTGGCGTATGGAGGTCAAATTACCGCAGTTACGGCTCACGGTGGTTGGGCTCCTGAACTCCCTGGACTATTCCTTTTCGGTGCTTTAGCTTTGTTCTTTACCGGAAGTGGCAAACACGCCATTTCCTCTCGCCACAAATGGGATTAACGAATGTTAGAACAAGTCAATCTTACCTACGAGAAAGTAGTACTTGTAGGAATTATCAATCAAACACAAACCGAAGAAAAATCTAAGGAATATTTAGACGAACTCGAATTTCTTACTTACACAGCTGGGGGTGAAGTGCTCAAACGCTTCACCCAAAAGCTTGATGTGCCTAACCCTAAGACCTTCATCGGCACCGGTAAGATGGAGGAAGTACAGCAATTTGTTGAAGAAAATGAGGTAGGTACTGTCATCTTCGACGATGAACTCACCCCTGCTCAACAGAAGAATATCGAGCGTATTCTCAAAGCAAAGATATTAGACCGCACAGGGCTTATTCTCGATATCTTTGCTCAGCGTGCACAAACCAGCTATTCGCGCACACAAGTCGAATTGGCACAATACGAATACCTCTTACCGCGCCTTACGGGATTATGGACGCACCTCGAACGTCAGCGAGGCGGTATCGGTATGCGTGGTCCTGGTGAAACCGAAATCGAAACCGACCGCCGTATCGTGCGCGACCGTATTGCCCTGCTCAAAAAGAAACTCACCGCTATTGATAAGCAAATGGCAACTCAACGCAGTAATCGCGGAGCATTAGTGCGTGTGGCGCTCATCGGCTATACCAATGTAGGCAAATCAACTCTAATGAACGTAATAAGCAAAAGCGAAGTCTTTGCCGAAAACAAGCTTTTTGCCACCCTCGATACCACCGTGCGCAAGGTTGTGATTGAAAACCTACCGTTCTTGCTCAGCGATACCGTAGGGTTCATTCGCAAACTGCCTACCCAGCTCATCGAGTCGTTTAAAAGTACCCTCGACGAGGTACGTGAAGCCGATTTGCTCTTGCACGTAGTTGATATTTCGCACCCCAACTTCGAGGAGCATATCCAATCAGTAAACCAAATATTAGCCGAAATTCACAGCGCCGATAAGCCCACCATTATGGTATTCAACAAGATTGATGCGTATACCAATGAAGAAATAGCCGAAGACGATTTGGCTACCGAGCGCACTAAAAAACACTTCACTCTTGATGAATGGAAACAAACTTGGATGCAACGAATGGGGCGCGATGTACTCTTCATTTCGGCACTCAATAAAAATAATCTCGAAGAATTCCGTGAGGTGGTGTACGAAAAGGTAAAGGAGATACACATCACTCGCTTTCCTTTTAATAACTTTTTATACGAAAAGATAGATGAATAAACTCAATTTACTATTGGCTACAATAGCCTTATGCTGCACCTCATTAGCAGTTGCTCAAAACGATGGAAACCTCAACACCGATCGCCCCGACCAAAGTGAAGGGGTATATACCCTGCCCAAAGGTCAGTTTCAGATAGAAAATGGTTTAGTTTTCAGCAAAGAAGAAAGCAGTGATAACCTAATGTTACGCTACGGACTCATCACAAACACCGAACTCCGCTTAGAAGCCGATTTCGACCTCCGTACCCCCGATTTTAGCAGTACTACCTTCAGCATAAAACAGCGTTTATACGAATCGGAACAGCGTTATATCCCCTCAGTGGGACTCATCGGTTATGGACAATACAGCAAAACAGACGCTAAGACTTATACTTTCGACGCTTGTTTAGCTTTCGAAAGCTCTCTTACCGACCAGCTTTCATTAGCTTATAGTGCTCGTAGCTCTGAACAATTTAAGAATTTAGATGTTACTGCTCAGGTCAATTATGCTCCCAACAACAAGCTATGGAGCTTTGTTGAGTATTACGCTTCCTATAATGGAATGCGTGCTCCTGAGCACAATATCAATGCAGGATTTGCCTACCTCCTAAAACCTAATTTTCAAATAGACCTCAGCGGAGGGCGTACCCTTTGGCAACCGGAACCTCAATATTTTGTAGGGGTGGGAATAGGATATTTATTCATTTAACAATATGTAAGATTTCGCCCGAAGTATCGCTTTTGCATCTCTAATTTCCCCTGCAGAGAGGGCAAGAAGAGGTTTCTTCATTATTAATCACTAACCATTAATCACTAACCATTAATCATTAACAATTAATCATTAAAAAAATTGCCTAAAATAGGAAACATAGATTTAGGAGATTTCCCTTTATTGCTTGCTCCTATGGAAGATGTAAGCGATCCTCCCTTTCGTCGCCTCTGTAAAATGCACGGAGCTGATATGCTTTACAGTGAGTTTATCTCCTCCGAAGGACTCATACGCGACGCCATTAAAAGCCGTCAAAAGTTAGATATTTTCGATTACGAACGCCCCGTAGGCATACAAATTTTTGGAGGTGATGAAGAAGCAATGGCGCTCTCAGCTAAAATCGTTGCCACTGTAAACCCCGATTTAGTAGACATCAACTTTGGTTGTCCTGTAAAGAAGGTTGTAAGCAAAGGCGCAGGAGCGGGGGTATTGAAAGATATCGATTTGATGGTGCGCCTTACCAAAGCAGTCGTAAACAGTACCCATTTACCTGTAACCGTAAAAACGCGTTTAGGCTGGGACGAGCAAAGTATCAATATAGAAGAAGTAGCCGAACGTCTGCAAGATGTAGGTATCAGCGCGCTTACCATTCACGCCCGTACCCGTAGCCAGATGTACAAAGGTCACTCCGATTGGAGCTACATTGCCAAAGTGAAGAACAATCCTCGTATTCATATTCCTATTTTTGGTAACGGCGATATCGATAGTCCTGAAAAAGCCTCAGAATACCGCAATACTTACGGTGTTGACGGTATAATGATAGGTCGTGCAGCCATTGGTTATCCGTGGATATTTAATGAAATAAAGCATTATTTTGCAACGGGAAAGCTTCTCCCCTCCCCTACTATATCCGATCGTGTAGAAGCTGCTAAAAACCATCTGTTATGGTCGGTAGAATGGAAAGGCGAACGACAAGGAGTGTTGGAAATGCGCAGGCATTATGCTAATTATTTCAAGGGAATTCCTAATTTTAAAGAACATCGCCAGCGATTAGTAACGTTAGATTCCTCAGAAGAAATAATAAGAGAACTCGAAGTAGTGAGAGAATTAAAAAGGGAAGTCTAATAATCTAAGCTTTTTACTTTTTATTTTTAGTAAACCATAGGTGAGCATTCCTAAAACAAATGAAGCAGTAATTGCCAAAGTAAAACTCCCTACTAAGTATTGCAATAAATTGTTTTTGATGTATTCCATTGCGGTGAGGTCGCCTTGCGGAAGAATCGTGCCCCCCACAAAAAAAGTACCTATTTTAAGAGAAGTGAAAATAAGCACCGGTATCATTGGGGGAATACTCACATTCGAGCAAATAAAAGCCAAAGTTTTGTTCAAATTGAAGAATACCGCCAAAGTAATAGTAAGTATGGTTTGAAATCCCCAAAAAGGCGCAATGCCAAAGAATACACCTAATGCTACCGAACCTGCCTTCACACTATCGCTACTGTCGCTCTCTAATATATCTTCTTTAATAAAACGTTTGAGACTCTTCTTCTTAGCATCTCTAAAGAAATTACGCGGTTTGATATAGAAAAGCGCAATGAGTACTAACACGCTGTTCAGCACACTGATACGCATAAAATCCCTAAACGGACGAAAATGCGAAACTCGTTCTTCAGGGTCGTACAACACTTGTATAGGTACATTCTTCAGTTGTACCCCATTCCAACTACTGCGCACTAATATCTCTATCTCAAACTCAAACTTTTCGGTGTAATATTTCTTAGGAATGTACTGCAAAGGATATAACCTATATCCTGATTGCGTATCAGGGAGATTGACGCCCGTTTCGAGGTGAAACCAGAAGTTAGAAAATTTATGTCCGAAACTACTTTTCTTAGGCACCCCGTCTTGGGTCATATTCCTACTACCTACCAATAGAGTAGGTTCACTTTCCGCTTCGATAGTAGCTATAAATACAGGTATATCTTCGGGGTAATGTTGTCCGTCGGAGTCGATGGTAAGGGCGTAGTCGTAGCCTAAATTGCGAGCTTTGTCAAACCCTATACGTAGGGCATTGCCTTTGCCTTTATTCTTAGGAAGATGAATAATACTGAGCTCAGGGTAACGAGCAAGTATATCGGGAGTAGCATCAGTTGCACCATCATTCACTATGATAATGTGAGAGGTATAGCACAACACCCCATCAATCACACGAGCAAGGGTTTTAGCATTGTTATAAGTAGGAATTAAAACGCAATAGTTCATAGCCCCATTTTCTTTTTCTCTTCATCGTTAAACACTTTCGACTTCTTTACAAACCCTGCTATATACTTTTGTAGTTCACGGGTTTGCTGAGCGTAGTGTGCGAGTATAAAATCCTTATCGGCAGTGATGTCGTTGCGATAGGGTACTACTTTGGGCAAGTGTTCTTGCACACTGAGGCGTATAAGGTGGAGTTCAGCGTTTTGAGGTTGCTGTTTGAGGGCGTTTTCTAAGAGCGGTTTGCCCTCTTTGAGCAGAGCAATACGGTTACCTCCATATTTTGCCAGTATCATTTTACTCGCCCCTTTATAAGCACTTAGCACCACATCAGTAGTAGGAGCATTAGCCATTAACTCTACAAAAGCTACAGCATTCTCTTTGCTATCGGAAGCCGTAGTATAAGCGGTGCGTACTTTTTCAAGGCTCTGCGCTTGCAGTGCTCCAAAACTCAAGAATAATATGATGAAGTAGATGTGTTTCATTTAGCCTATAAGTTTTTCAACTTTACCAAAGTTCAAACTTTGGCAAAGTCTTAACTATTACTTGTTAAATATCGCTCTATACAGGTCGCTACCATTGGCATATAGCAAAAGGGCTATTAAAATAACAAAACCTACCATTTGGGCGTGTTCTAATACTTTTTCACTCGGTTTTCTACCCGTTACCATTTCGTATAGGAGGAATACCACGTGTCCGCCGTCTAAGGCTGGGATAGGCAAAATATTCATAAAGGCTAAGGCAATAGATAGGAAAGCAGTGATATGCCAAAAAGCGAGCCAATTCCAAGACGATGGGAAGAGCTTCCCTATAGAACCAAAGCCTCCTACTTCACTGGCTCCCTTCTTGGTAAAGATAAATTTAAACTGGGCTACATAGTCGTGTAGCACATTGTAACCGTATGCAATTCCGTGACTGAGAGCTTCTCCTAAACTGTACGTCTTATGGGTAAATTGTACCTCTCCTTCGGTTTGCATACCACTGATACCTATTTTTTTATTACTGTCGGGCAGGACGCTGAGAGTCATTGGCTTTCCGTTGCGCTCAATAGCAAAAGTGACTGGGGTGTTTTCAGAAGCCATTGCAAGGGCAGGAGTTACATCGGAGAAATAGTAAATAGGTTCTCCATTGATGCTTAACAGCTTATCGCCCTTTTGTAAACCTGCTTTCTGAGCAGGCATTCCCACTATTACTGTATCGATAATGGGTTTTACTTTTACACTAAAAGGAGTTGTTTCTCCTCGTAAATAGAGCATCTTCCCAATAGAATCGGGGAGAGATAGAGTACGCACAGTTCCGTCTTGTCCTTTTACGGTAAGCTCACTGGTATTGCGCAACAAGACGTATTTACTTACATCGGCTACGCTTTCTAAGGGTTTACCATTGATAGCGGTTACGATATCGCCGTTCTGGAACCCATAAGCGCGCATTGTGCGGGTTACTGCAAAACCTTCCTTAATACCTTCGGGTTTGAGCTGGTCCTGCCCCCAAGTGAAGAGTATCATCGCGTAGATAATGAAACCTAAGAGCAGGTTTACCGTTACACCACCTACCATAATGATAAGGCGTTGCCACGCAGGTTTAGAACGGAACTCCCACGGCTGTGGAGGTTGTGCCATTTGCTCCTTGTCCATACTCTCATCAATCATACCGGCAATCTTCACGTAGCCACCCAACGGTAGCCACCCGATGCCGTATACTGTTTCGCCTATCTTCTTCTTAAAAAGGGCAAACTTCACATCGAAGAAAAGAAAAAACTTTTCTACTCTTGTTTTGAAGAGTTTAGCAGGTATAAAATGTCCTAACTCGTGTAGGACTACTAAAATTGAAAGACTCAGAATCAGCTGAGCCGCTTTTATTAAAAATACTTCCATTCTTTTTTAGGCCATAGGCATTAGGCCTTAGGCCACAGGGGGGTAGGATAATATAACTATTGCGTATTACTTATTGTCAAACTTTTTTGTAAAGAAGTAAGCATTTTTCCTACTTCTTTTATTAAACCAAAAGCTCTTTCAATATCTGAATTGTTTAAATAATTAATTTTTACACAAAGCAATAATTGTGTTTCCAATTCAGCATTTGAACCTTTGGCGACAGATAAAAAATGAGTATATTCTTTAATTGAATATCTCCCTCTTCCTTCAGCAATATTACTTGGAATAGAGATAACAGCACGTCTCATTTGGTCACTTAAAGCAAATTGTTCTTCTTTAGGTAGTTTCTTAACTAAGTTATAAACTTCAACTACAAGATCCATTGCTTTTTGCCAAACAATTAAATCTTTAAAGTCTTTAATATCATTCATAGGTTTCAGACCATAGGCATTAGTCCTCAGTCCACAGGTTTTAAGATAATGTTCCTAAGGCCTTTTTATTCGCTAATTGTCCGCAGGCGGCATCGATGTCTTTACCACGGGAGTGGCGAACGGTAACGGTGATGCCTGCCTCTTCAAGCATTGTTTGGTAAAGTTCAAGCGCTTTAGGGTCGGCTTGTTGAAATGCTCCATCGTCAATAGGGTTGTACTCAATGAGGTTTACCTTAGAAGGGGCAAACTTACAAAACTTTATCAGTGCTTCTACGTCCTTCTTCTGGTCGTTGATCCCCTTCCACACTACGTACTCATAAGTAATACGGTTTTTGGTTTTTTGATACCAATACGCTAAGGCTTCGCGTAGTTCTTCCAGTGGAAATTGCTCATTGAAAGGCATAATGCCCGTGCGCACACTACTGATAGCCGAGTGCAAAGATACAGCTAATTTGAATTTTACCTCATCATCAGCCATTTTTTTTATCAATTTGGGGATACCCGAAGTGGATAGCGTAATGCGTTTAGGCGACATTCCTAAGCCTTCAGGCGAAGTAATCTTGTCGATTGCCTTCAATACATTATTATAGTTCATCAGTGGTTCGCCCATTCCCATAAATACTATGTTAGAGAGCGGACGACCAAAGAAAGCGCGACTCTGCTCATCGATTACCTTTACTTGGTCGAATATCTCATCGGGGAGGAGATTGCGCATACGTTTTAAGCGAGCAGTGGCACAAAACGAACAGTTGAGACTACACCCTACCTGACTGGATACGCAAGCGGTGGTGCGAGTATCGGTAGGAATTAGCACCGACTCTACTAATAACCCGTCGTGCAAACGCACAGCGTTTTTAATCGTACCATCGTTACTGCGCTGCATCACATCTACTTTGATATGGTTGATGCTAAAATGTTCGCTGAGCATCTCGCGAGTAGCTTTAGGCAGGGAGGTCATCTCCTCGAAAGTATGCACGCCTTTCTGCCACAACCATTCGTATACTTGGTTGCCACGAAAAGGTTTATCGCCATTACTCTCGAAGAAAGCGCGAAGTTCGTCTTTGGTCAGTGCGCGTATGTCGCGTTTTTGTTGCATATAATCTTGCTAAGAATGAAGCTTTGCCTCAAAAATCTTACAAATCAATTCAAATCAAACAAAGAAGTATGAATAAAGGCGTTAGCTTCAACTTTGCCAAAGTTTAAAACTAAGGTTGTAAGG
>NZ_KB291503.1:0-680 GCF_000318315.2 Capnocytophaga sp. oral taxon 324 str. F0483
CTAAAACTCCAAGCTGTTTCTCATTCTATTTCCTAATTTCCAAATTCCCTAATTTCCTCATTTTCTCATTAACATTACCACCCTCCTATTCTCTCTCTTTCTGCCTGTTGTTCGGGGGTAGCCTCGGGGGTTTCTATAATGCTACCGTATAGCGGTTTAGGAAATCCTTCTGCTTTACGGCGCTGAAAGTCTGCTTCGCGGTAAGGGTCAAAGGCGGTGCCTGGCGGTAGGGGGCGGTTCTTGTCCATATACCACACCACAAAATCCCAAAACTCTTCTATATACACGCTGGCAAGCACTCCCCCTTGGCTGGTTCTTCCTTTAAACGAAAACCACAGTTCAAAAGAAAAATTCGTTTTAGTGCCCGTTATACTCCACCAACCCATTCCTCTATTAAAAGGAATGATAATATTGTCTTTCTTAAAAAGTTTATGTAGGCTGATAGTCCCAGCCTCTCTATTTAAGATAAGCTCTCTAAAAGGAGCTATATATCCAAACCCCCCCCCCCCTATACAGATTGCTATGTATGCAATCACACTGATAATACGAACGATTAGGCTATCAAATACTAAAAATACACCAATTACAGTAAGAAAAAAACTAAGTCCTAAAACAAAGAAGACTTCCCAACTAAATATTTTTGGAGGACTTGTTTGTTCTATATATATTTTATCATTTAC
>NZ_KB291503.1:700-999 GCF_000318315.2 Capnocytophaga sp. oral taxon 324 str. F0483
CAGCCTCTCTATTTAAGATAAGCTCTCTATAAGGCATAATAAAACTATACCCCCCCCCCATATACAGATTGCTATATACACAATAACACTGATAATACGTATCAATATACCATCGGTTCCTAAAAAAATAGCAATTAGGGGAACAGAAAAGCAAAGAGCTATAATTAAAACTATGTCCCAATAGAATCCTTTTGGGGCACTTCTTTGTTTTCGGCAGATTCTATCATTTAGCTCTACAATTAAAGAGTCTTCTAATTTTCCTGCTTCAATAGGTCTGGCTATTCCTGTGATTATCTTAT
>NZ_KB291504.1:0-27339 GCF_000318315.2 Capnocytophaga sp. oral taxon 324 str. F0483
TCCTCACAGCCTTTTTTCACCAAAATTCTTCTCAGCTCTCTTCCGTTCTTCTCCGTTTCCTTCCGAACATTCCTAACAGTACTAACACATCGCTTTTGCGGTACACACTTTGCCAAAGTTAATAGCTCGTGCGGCTCGCACCTTTGGCAAAGTTGATTAGTGGTATTATTGACATTTACTCCATTTACTAATCTGTTAATTTCCTCATTTGCTCATTTTCTCATTCTCTCATTTCCAAATTCCCCACCCTCTTGTCACTTTTTCGTCGCATTCCTAGTGCCTATGGCCTTAGGCCTAAGGCCTCGCATTTTTCTCTTCTTTCATCACATTTTTTCGTAGTTTCAAAAAAAGTCGTACCTTTGCAAAAAATTAATTACAGGTCTTGTAGTTCAACGGATAGAATAGAAGTTTCCTAAACTTTTGATCCAAGTTCGATTCTTGGCAAGACCACTTTTTTATCAAAAAACTTGGTCGGTATAAAAAAATATCGTACCTTTGTTGTTTCAAAAGGCAAATCCATCATTTTAATAACTTAAAATATCGGAATTATGAAAGACCTAAATGTATACATCGAAGAATTGCTCTACAAACACCAATGCGTGATTATTCCTAAGTTTGGAGCATTTATATCTAATAGAAAATCAGCCCAAATGGCTGAAGATAAAACGTTCGACCCTCCTAAACGAGAGCTCAGTTTCAACGCAAGCCTCACTTCTAACGACGGCTTGCTCATCAAGTATATATCCGAACAAACAGGCATCGAATATAACTTGGTAGAAGATTACGTAAACTTAGCTGTCGAAGGGTGGAAACGCATCTTAAAACAAGACCAAACCTTAAATCTCGAAAAAATCGGGACTCTTAGGTTAGTCGGCGAAGGTCGTATCTCTTTCGAACCCGCTGACGACGTGAATTTCCTTACCGATTCTTTCGGTATGGCGCCTTTCGTACCTCACGAAGTAACCGCCTCCGATTTGAAAATAGAAGAAAATCAAATCCGTCCTACACTCGACCATTCAAGTACCGATACCGGCATTCCTAACCTTCCCCCAGAAGAAGATGCCGTAGTAACTCCTACTGAAAGTCCTGTGAGCCAAGTTACAGCTCCTGTGGTAACCAATACTCCTAAAACCCACAGAGGTACTACCCCACCGCCAGCTAAGGAAAAGAAACCTGCTAAAATAATGCCGTATGTAAAATATACAGCAGTAGCCTCAGTAGGCTTAGCCTTTTTGGCTTATGGAGCTTATCTGCTCTTCGGCGAAAGAGTAGTAAACGATGGCAATAACGAACAACAGTTTGCAATTACTGACAGCTTAGTACAAGAACGTCTTAACCAAAAACTCAGCGAAGCAGCCGTGTTCACCCCGCCTATTACTATTCCTGCTATTCCTTTGCAAGTAGAAAAAGTAAAGGCTAAAAAGCCCGAGCAAGTAAAACCTGAGCAAGTAAAGCCTGAACAAAAACCTACTCAGTCCACTAATCAAGCTGCCACTACGGTAGCGACAACCAAGCCCGCTAACACGCCTGTACAAGCTACTGCTACGCCTAAGCCAGCGCAAACCAGCACTGCGCCCAAACCTGCACAAACCACTACAACACCTAAGCCCGCTCAAACCAATACCTCAGGTGTAGCCTCTACCCCTGTACGTACAAATTCGGCAATGTCAGCTAAAAAATATCAAGTGATTGCAGGGGCTTTTAAAGACGAGAAAAACGCAGAAACCCGAGTGAAACAACTCCAAAAGCTGGGGTATAAAAACGCTTTCGTATTAGGAATGAACGCCAGAGGTTTGTACCAAGTAAGTTATGGCGGTTTTGATTCTATGGACGAAGCTAAACTACAACAAAAAGAAGTACAAAACTCTAAAGAAGAGAAAAAACTCGACGGTGGCTGGATACTAACTCAACCCTAAAATAATGATGAAACTCAAGAAAAAACCTTCTGACTCACGTACTATACTCACCGACCTCGTGCTCCCAGGCGAAACCAATCACCTCAACGCTCTGTTTGGGGGTGAACTCCTCGCCCGTATGGATAGAGCTGCTAGTATTGCCTCACAACGCCACTCTGGGCGTTTAACCGTTACCGTATCGGTAAACCACGTGGCTTTTACTCACAGCATACGCATAGGAAGCATTGTAACGGTCGAAGCCGCCATCTCACGCGCTTTCTCTACTTCTATGGAAGTATATATCGATGTGTGGATGGAAAATATCTATGGCGAACGTACCAAAGCTACCGAGGCGATTTACTCTTTCGTAGCGGTAGACGAAAACGGTCGCCCCGTAAAAGTACCTGAGATAGAACCAGAAACCCAGCTCGAAAAAGAACGTTACAACGGTGCCCTACAACGTCGCCAACTGAGTCTTGTGCTTGCAGGTAAACTCAGTCCGCACGACGCTACCGAGCTAAAAGCTCTCTTTACTAAATTAGAAAATAGCTGATGCATTTAGTAATAGAACCGCTGTAAAAGGCGGTTTTTCTCTTAAAAACAAAGCAAAATGACCTTATCTGAAGAAAACCACTTGAAAGCTATCTTTCACCTTTATAACGAAAAGAAAGAAGAGGTGAACACCAATGCTATTGCCGAAGTGATGAATACCAAAGCTTCATCAGTAACCGATATGCTTAAAAGGTTAGCCGATAAGGGACTCATCAACTATGTGAAATATCAAGGGGTAACACTCACTAAAAAAGGCACGCAAAAAGCTATTGCTATCATTCGCAAACACCGTCTTTGGGAAGTATTCTTAGTCGAAAAACTAAATTTTTCTTGGGACGAAGTGCACGAAATAGCCGAAGAGTTAGAACATATACAGTCAGAAAAACTTATAGAGCGCCTCGATGCTTTCCTCGATTTCCCTAAAAAAGACCCCCACGGCGACCCGATTCCTAACAAAGAAGGCGTTTTTACCACCACTATTCAAACCCTATTAAGCGAGCTCAAACAAGGCGATAAAGGTATATGTGCAGCGGTAAAGAACACCTCTAAGGAATTTCTCGTTTACCTCAACAAAATGAATATAGCTCTTGGCGACGAAATAGAAGTACTCAGCAAAGAACCCTTCGACAACTCTATGACTCTACTGGTAAACGACAAACAAATCAACCTATCAGCAATGGTATGCCGAAATATCTATGTCAATGGTTAGTGATTAATTGTAAATGATTAATTGCGCCCCAAACTTTGGTAAAGTTGAAATTTTACAGACAAAGGTTTTAAAAAGATGAAAAAAAACAATATAAAAAAATTAAGCCTTATTTTAGGTCTTATATTCATTATAATAATCGGTTACTGCGGTTACTGCATTTACCGTCACTATACCCGTACTCAAAAAATCAGCTTTGAAGAGAAAACTATAGAACGTAGCGATGAGAATTGCGAAGATAACTGTTTCTCTGTAAGCCTAAACTATCTATATTGCAACGGTAATAGCGAGTTTGCTAAGAATTTCAATCAAGAAATAGAGCTACAACTCTCCAATTTTCTCCTTTCCAACGACGACTCTCTACAAGTGGAAGGTATCAGTATAGAAAAAGCTTTAGATAGCCTTACAAAAGATTACTATAAGCTTCACGAACATTTCCCTGAGCTCCCTGCTTTCGAGTTTATCGCTACCGATAGCATTATGTGGCAAAATAGCAAGATGCTTTCTTTAGTGTCCAACCGTTATGCTTTTACCGGTGAAGCACAACCCATACAAACCAAAGTTTTCACTCACTTTGCGTTAGATAATGGTGAAGTAATTACCAATGAAAACCTCTTTACCGATGAAGAAAAAGTAACCCAAATAGCCAAACGTTATTTTGAGAAAGCACAACAAAACGCCACCATCACTCCTTTAGATGATAAGAAGTTTGATTTTGAAGATGGAACCTTTCGTCTTCCTAACCAAATGGGTGTAGCAGCCGATGCTCTCATTTTGTTCTATGAACCTTTTGAGATAGCTCCTTATGTAGATACGCCTTTTGAAGTGAAAGTACCTATAAAAGAAATTATGCCTTATCTCACTTTTGCTGACAATAAATAACACTATGAAAGAACGATTGACAACATTACATAACGCTCTCTTACAAAAAACAGAAGTAGGAGGTCTCGCTTTTTTAGCTGAACAATTTCCTAATGAGATAGTTTTTTCAACCAGCTTTGGGTTAGAAGACCAAGCCATTACTCACCTCATTCTCGCAAACCAAATTCCTATTAGTATTTTCACCTTAGATACTGGTCGTTTGTTCAACGAAACTTACTCAGTTTGGGAAAGCACTGAACAGCGCTACAATACACATATTTTGCCTTATTATCCCAAAACACACGATATAGAAGAATATGTACATAAAAATGGCCCTTTGTCTTTTTATCGCTCAGTAGAACTGCGCAAAGAGTGCTGTCATATACGCAAAGTAGAACCCCTTAGCCGAGCGCTAAAAGGCAAGAAAGTATGGGTAACAGGTTTGCGTGCCGACCAAAGTAATGCTCGTAAAGATCTCCCTATACTCGAATGGGACGATACTTACCAGCTCTTTAAATACAATCCTATCCTCCATTGGACGTTTGAAGATACCAAAGCCTTTATCAAGGCACATAACATTCCTTATAATGTGCTACACGACAAAGGTTTTGTGAGCATAGGCTGTGCCCCTTGTACTCGTGCTATCAAAGAGGGTGAAGATTTCCGCGCAGGTCGTTGGTGGTGGGAAAGCAATAGTAAAAAAGAATGCGGACTACACGAACACAAATAATAACAAAGAGCTCCACTTAGCTTGCTAAGTGGAGCTCTTGTTCTCTATAAATAATTCAATTAATTAAGATTTACCCTTTGTCTTTTTGCTTCAAAAATAAGCACAGCAGCAGCAACTGATACATTCATAGAGTCGATTACGCCTTCCATTGGGATAATGATGTTCTGAGTGCTATGGGTAAGCCATTCCTCTGTAAGACCTTGGTCTTCCGTACCTACTACGATAGCACTGGCTTCCTCAAACGATACTTCGTAGTAAGGTTTAGAGGCAGTAAGAGCAGCGCAATAGCTATTGATACCTTTGGCTTTGAGAAAATCAATCACTTCAGTAGTACTACCCGTTGCAATAGGAACAGTAAACACGCAACCCACGCTCGAACGTATAATATTAGGGTTGTAGAGGTCAGTTTTAGGATTGGCAATAATCACAGCGTCTATATTAGCAGCATCAGCAGTGCGAAGGAGAGCCCCTATATTACCTGGTTTTTCAGGAGCTTCAGCTACCAATAACAAAGGAGAATCGGTTGCGAAAGCTAGCGTATTTAAGCTGTGCTTTTTAGTCTGTATTAAGGCAATAACCCCCTCAGTAGAACTGCGATAACTAATCTTTTGGTATACTTCTTTGCTAATAGCGATAGGATTTACTCTTTGAGCTGTATGACTAAGGAGTTTTAGCAAGTGTCCTTCTGCAAAAATCTCAGGTTGATATAGCAATGTTTCGAGAGTGTAGCCTCCTTCAAGGGCTAAGCGTATCTCGCGAGCACCTTCTACTACACATATTCCTTCTTTTTTACGCTCACGCGATTTCTCGCTGAGGAGAACTATTTTCTTTATCAGGGGGTTTTGAGTACTGGTGATGTTCATTTTTAGGTAAGAGATAAGAAGTAAGAAAAAGCTGCCTACGAGAGTAGGCAGCTTTTGTTATCATTTATCCATAAGCACCATACATTGCATCAGCTCGGGCTTATTTTTGGTGTAGTCATCTAACCAAACTTTCAATTCTTCTATTTCATAAGGTAATAACCTATCAATAGCTTTTTTAAGTTCCTTACAAAATAGGTTAGGGTCGAAACTCACTTTCGATAAAATCATTGTGGTATATTCAAACATAGCTCGTTTCATAACTTCATCTATTTAGAATTTCACTGTACAAATGTACTTCTTTAAAATGAACTAAGCAAGTTTTTAGGTGTTAATATTGTGTTAATTTTTATAACTATTTCAGTTTCACATCGTATTCTAAATGGGCTTGCACTCCACGTTGCTGAGCGATATGTTTCACCTGCTGATAGACTTCATAAGCTTCTACACCCATCTCATTGCGCAAGTTCTCACCTCTGAGATTCGCTCCAAAACGGCGGAACATTGCTTTAAAGTCCATTTCGAAAGTGGGGTAAGAAACGGTGCGATATTCTTTGAGTCCGTTGTCTTTAGCAGCGTAGGCGATAGCATCGTTTAGCGAGCCGATTTCGTCTACCAAACCATTAGCAAGAGCTTCTTTACCGCTCCATACTCTTCCTTGTGCAATGGAGTCTATTTGGGCAACCGTTTTACCACGCCCTTTGGCTACACGGTCTAAAAATACAGTATACACTTGCTCGATAGATTCGGTCATTTCTTTTTTGAATTGTTCAGTAGGTTTTTGGAATACACTATAGAACTGAGCGTTGGGGTGAGTGCTTACAGTTTCGGCATTTATACCCCAGTTGGTAGCTAAGGCATTTACATTAGGAATTACCCCAAACACCCCAATAGAACCGGTGATAGTACCTGCTTCTGCAAAAATACGATTAGCATTGCACGCAATATAATAGCCTCCTGAAGCGGCAT
This sequence comes from Capnocytophaga sp. oral taxon 324 str. F0483, assembly GCF_000318315.2. Lineage (NCBI taxonomy): Bacteria > Pseudomonadati > Bacteroidota > Flavobacteriia > Flavobacteriales > Flavobacteriaceae > Capnocytophaga > Capnocytophaga sp. oral taxon 324. The sequence continues at coordinate 6,574 of NZ_KB291504.1, forward strand.
AGTTGCCCATAGAGACATATACCTTTTTCTTCTTTTTAGTAACTTCGATTTCTCGGTGCATCAATTCAGAGGCTAAGGCATCGCCACCAGGGGAATTGATACGAAGCACAATAGCTTTTATATCTTTATTATCAGAGGCTTTGCGCAAGGCACGGATAATGGTTTCATTACCTACGATTTCGGCGCGCCCTTCGCCTTGCATAATCTCACCATCGGCATAGATAACAGCTATTTTATTTTTGGAGTGCTTGCCCGCTGCTTTGCCTACTACGGCTTCGGCATAGTCTTCAATATTGATAAAATCGACTTTATCGATGCTTTTACTACCGGTTTTATCACAGATGATTTGCTCGAATTCATCACGGAAAAGAATGCCGTCTATGAGTCCGTTGTTTTTAGCTAACTGTGCTGTGCGTCCACCTACATTGGTAGCTATTTCATTGAGTTTTTCTACGGGAATATTACGACTTTTAGCGATATCGGTAACGATGACGTTCCACATAGCAGAGAGTAATTCGGTGAGTTGCTTGCGGTTGTTATCGCTCATCTTATTGTCTAAGAAAGGTTCTACAGCGCTTTTGTATTTACCGTGGCGAATCACTTCCATTTGTACACCGCTTTTTTCTTGGAGCCCTTTGAAGAAAAGGACTTCAGAAGAGAGACCTCGGAGCGCAACACTTCCGAGCTGACTAATATATACCTTATCGGCTACGGTCTGGAGATAGTAATCGAGTTGAGAAATTTCATCGCTATAAGCTAAGACGAATTTGCCAGAAGTCTTGAAATCCTCCAAAGCCTTGCGAAGTTCTTGAGCGAAAGCTAATCCGCCGATGTTACCCGTACTTTTGAGGTAAATACCTTTGATACGCTTGTCGGTTTTGGCGTTCTCAATAGCTTTGAGAGTTGCATTAAGTCCGTTATAGGATTCGGAGGTATAGTCGAAATCCTTAAAAGTTATGCGTTCGCCGTAGTCTACTAATGGTTCTTCAAAAGAGAGTTCGAGTACAGAGTTGTCCTTCACACTCACTTCTTCACCTTTGGCACCACCTACCACTGAGCTTATCATCACAGAAATGAAGATGAGGAAAAGAATAAAACATATCCCCATAGAGATAAAGAATCCGAGGATAGTGGCTAAGAGAGTCTTAAAAAAAGTCATATTGTTGATGTTTTAATGATTATTTTTTAGGTTTTAATTACCTCCTCCATCAGAGGAGCAAGCAGTAAAGGTTACTAATGTTACCGCAATAGCAATAAGGATGTAAAAAGCCTTTTTCATTTCTTTTATTTGAGTTAATACAGGGGCAAAGATAGGAGAAAATTAACAAATCAGCAAAGTTTTAATACAAAAAAAGAGCTTATCTGGAAAGTTTTATTTTGTGAGGACGATTTGCCAATCGCCCCTACAATGTAACTAAAGCATTTTGATTATCAAGGTAATCAACTTAGCCAAAGTTTTTAAAACTTTGGCTAAGTATGTAACTATTACTTTTCTGTTTTTATGGCTCTGAGAATTTCTCCTATCCAGAGTACGAGGCTGGTAGCACCAATGATGATTGTCCAATCAGTGAGCTTGAGTGGGGTTACATTGAACATCTGTCCACCAAAAGTAGTGATAAACACTTGACCGATGACAATCACTGTAGCAATAAGTATAAAACCTTGGCTCTTGCCTATATTATAAAAAGTACTCTTGCCGGTACGATAAGCTTTGGCATTGAACATATTCCAGAATTGCAAGAACACGAATATCGAGAAGAACAAGGAAAGTTCATAAGCCGATAGTCCGTTTTTGGGTGTTCCGAAGTGAAAGAAATGACTGAAATAATCAGTAATTGAGAATTGAGTGAGACTGGTGATATCCTCATTTTTAAAGTACTGAATGAAACCAAAAAGCAACACTACAAAGAATCCTCCTACACCAAAAATGCCTTTCGTCATTGGCTTTGTAATGATATTAGCACCACGCGCACGAGGTTTATCGTTCATTACGCGGTTGCTCGGTGGTAAGGACGCTAACGCTAATGCTGCAAAGGTATCCATAATGAGGTTCACCCAGAGCATTTGGGTTACGGTAAGCGGTGACTCTACCCCTAAGAATGCCCCAATGAGCACGATGATACACGCTGCCACATTGATAGTCATCTGGAAGAGGATAAAACGCTGAATGTTCAAATAGAGTGAACGCCCCCACATTACGGCTTTACCGATACTACTGAACGAGTTGTCCAAGATAGTGATATCAGAAGCTTCTTTGGCTACTGAGGTTCCGTCGCCCATTGAAAGACCTACTTGGGCAGCTTTGAGGGCTGGTGCATCGTTGGTACCATCACCGGTTACGGCTACAACTTCGCCTTTTTGTTGCAATAGGTTCACGAGGCGTGCTTTGTCGAGCGGACGTGCGCGTGAAATCACACGTAGGTCGGTAATGCGGTCTAAGAGTTCGGTATCGCTCATTGCGGCAAATTCTACGCCGGTGATTTGGTTGCGCTCGGTGCAAGTATCGTCCCACAAATGTATTTGGCGGGCGATTTCGCGAGCGGTACCTGGTGTATCACCGGTTACAATCTTCACCTGAATGCCTGCGTGCAAACACTCTTCAATAGAAGCAGGCACATCAGGGCGTACGGGGTCAGAAATAGCAGTAATACCTATAAAATTTAAGCCATTTATCACTAACTTACCATTTTCGGATATTACCGTATTCGGGTTGTCGATTACTTTATATGCAAAACCGATAGTGCGCATTGCTTGGTTTTGGTATTGTAATAGTTTTGCCTCGAAATCGGCTTGAGGAATATCGGAAAGGAATTTACCACCCTCGTAGCAAAAAGTCATCACGATTTCGGGAGCTCCTTTTACGTACAATACCGGTTTGCCCAACGCTGGTGATTGCACCAAAGTAGCCATATATTTGCGTTCGGTAGAAAAAGTGAGTTGGTTAAACACTTCACTCCCTTCGCGTATGGGCAAGTAGTTGGTTCCTTTGCCGTAGAGCCACAATAGGAGTGCTCCTTCGGTAGGATTCCCCAGCACGTTTGGTTTTTCTTTATCAGTAAAATCGAGATAAGCCGTAGAGTTCACCGCCATCGATTCGGCGATGAGTTTTTCACCTAATTGTTCATCTGTAAAACGATTGAAATAAGTTTCGTAGATAGTCATTTGGTTTTGGGTGAGCGTACCCGTTTTATCGGTACAAATCACGGTAGTAGCACCCATCGTCTCACAAGCGTGCATCTTGCGCACGAGGTTATTGGTAGCCATCATACTGCGCATACTGTAAGCCAAACTGAGGGTAACACTCATCGGTAAGCCTTCGGGTACCGCAACTACCACCACAGTAATAGCAATCATCGCTGTATTGAGAAGATAGTGACCAAAATCAATCCAATCGATTTGGTTTATGTTATGAGCAGGAAGCGTAAAATATAGGATAAGGCGACCTACAATCACCAAAATTGCAATGGCGTAACTGATTTTGGTAATCATTCCTGCGAGTTTATCCAACTGTTCGTTGAGAGGAGTTTTCACTGTGTTGTCTATCTGAACCCCTTCGAACACTTTGCCATATTCGGTAGCATCGCCGACCTTTTTCACTTCAAAAATACCGTGACCATCGGATACCGAAGTACCGCGACAAACGTAGTTAGAAGGGTAAGTAGCTTCTGCCTCAAAATCGGCTGGATTGGTGGTTTTGTGTACCAAAGGTTCTCCGGTAAGGGTAGACTCGTTGATATGCATTGATACGGCTTCGAGGAGCTCGCCATCGGCGGGTACTTCTTCACCGGTTTCCAAAATCACTATATCGCCTACTACAATATCCTTTTTGAGCACTTGTGTAATGTGTTCGTTGCGAATGACTTTATAGTAAATCTCGTCGTTTACCTGATTGAGAATTTCGAATTGTTTATTGGCTTTATGCTCAAAATAGAAAGCGACACCTGTAGCCAAAAGTACAGCAAAGAGAATCCCTATGGGCTCTAAGAAAGCATCGAAACCTTCATTATGCACCATATACTCATAAGTAGATACTCCAAAAGAGAAGACGAGGGCAACGAGAAGAATGATGATAATGGGGTCGGTGAACTTTTCTAAGAATTGTTTCCAAAGCGGTTCGCCTTCTACTGATGAAAGGGAGTTTTCGCCGTATTTTTGGCGACTTTCAAAGACTTGCGCATCGGTAAGACCTTTGTAATGGTGTTTATCAGCCATAGTTTTTTGAGTAATTAAAGTGCAAAGATAGCTATAATTAGCGAATTAAAAAATTATAAAATGAGAGAATTTGGGAATTAGGAAATTAGGGAATGAGAAAATGTGGAAATGAGGTGCGAGGTTGAGTTAGAGGAATGAGGCTGTGCCTCAGAAATTAAACAAAAATTTAACAAAATCAAGGCTGCACCTTGTGAAATGAGGAGAGGTTCGTCGGAGTTTTTAGAGAATCTTAGAGAGGTTTTGAAGTTTCGGAAGATATCGGAGAGATTCGGAAGAGAGCTGAGAGAAGTTTTGGTGAAAAAAGGGTGTAAGAAGGGTGGGGTTAGCTTATAGAGAGCTTATAGGAAGGCTTATACGAATCTTGGACGATTGGTATAGAAAGGGTGTATAAATAGTTGATTCATAATATAATAACAACAATAATAAAAATGGTAAAAACGGGGTTTCGAGGCGAAAGAAAGAGGAATAGGCACTAGGCCTTAGACCATAGGCACTAGGGGGGAGTATGACAGAAAGGGGAATTAGCAAATTAGAGAATTTGGAAATTAGTAAATTTGTTGGAGGAGTTTAGTGGGAGTGTGGGGGCGGAAAGATGAAGCGCAGTGATATATAAGACAAAGATAAGCTATATAAAAAATTGGAAATAAGTGGGTTGATAGAATGAGAGGGGTTAGGGTATTGGTATTTTTTATTATTGTTGTATCTTTGCACCGATTTAACTTCTTAGGTTTAACACTTAACTAAAAATGCAAACATATCACGACCTCTTGCGCCATATCCTCGATAATGGCTATTCTAAAGATGACCGTACCGGCACGGGAACGACTAGTGTATTTGGTTACCAAATGCGCTTTGACCTCAATAAGGGTTTTCCGCTGGTAACGACTAAAAAGATACACTTAAAATCGGTTATCTATGAATTACTTTGGTTTTTAAAAGGAGATACAAATATTAAATATCTCACTGACCACGGGGTGCGCATTTGGAACGAATGGGCAGATGAAAACGGCGACCTCGGTCCTGTTTATGGAGCGCAATGGCGCCACTGGAATGGCGAGGCGATTGACCAGATAAAAACGGTGGTAGAGACTCTTAAACAAAATCCTGAAAGCCGACGGATTATCGTTTCGGCTTGGAATCCGTCGGTATTGCCTGATACGGGAAAATCGTTTGCGGAGAACGTAGCCAATGGTAAAGCGGCATTGCCTCCTTGTCACGCACTGTTTCAGTTTTACGTAGCCGATGGGAAATTGTCTTGTCAGTTATACCAACGCAGTGCCGATGTGTTTTTAGGGGTGCCTTTTAACATTGCTTCATATGCCTTACTCACGATGATGCTTGCGCAAGTATGCGATTTGCAATTAGGAGATTTTGTGCATACTTTTGGTGATGTGCACATCTATAACAATCATCGTGAGCAGGTAGCTTTACAGCTCAGCAGGACGCCACGCCCTTTGCCTACGATGCACTTGAATCGGGCAGTGAAGGATTTGTTTGCCTTTGATTATGACGATTTTCGTTTAGAAGGCTATGACCCTTACCCTACGATTAAAGCGCAGGTATCGGTATAAAGTTAAAATTTCGTTAAAAAATGCTTAGAATTTTGCTATATGGAGCTTTTTTGTTTCATTTGTGCGTTTAAAATAAAGTAAATACTATAAAAAAATGAAGAAATATCTTACAATCGTTATCGCTTTGGTAACCTTACAAAGTGCGTTTTCACAGGTTATTTCGGAGACTTTTTCGTCAGGGAGACTCAATAGAAAACAGAAGATAGGTATCTACAAGCCTGAAAAGTACACGGATAGACAGGCATATCCGCTGATAGTAGTGCTCAATGCCGAAACGTTGATGGAGCCTGTTGTTTCGATGGTACGTTATTACGAACAGTTTGGTGAAATGCCTAAGTGTATAGTAGTGGGTGTGTATGAACCCAAACAAGAAGATGTAACGGTGGTAGAAGAGGTGGGTCGCCCTATTAATGAGTCGGCTCGTTTCTTTGAGTTTGTATCGGCAGAATTAGTGCCTTACATACAAGGGAAATACCCAATAGCTGACCTAAAAGGGGTTATTGCTTCGGAAGAGGCGGGTTTTTTGGCTAATTACTATATGCTTGCCGAGAAGAAACCTACTTTTAATATGATAGTAAGCCTTAATCCAGTGGCTCTTCCACGTATGGGAGAAGAGTTTTCGCACGCTTTGGCAGCGGGAGTGCCTAACCGTTTATTTTACTATATGGCTACTGCCGATGTGGAAAACAAAGTGGTGTACGACAAGGCAATTCAGTTTGAAAGAGCGATGCGCTCGGCGCCCGTGCACGAATCGGTAGAATATCACTTTGTTGATTTTAAAGGAAGCTCAGTAAACGCTGCTAAATTGCAGGGGATAGCACAGGCTCTTGATATGTGTTTTGACATTTATAAACCCATAGGAGGCAAGGAGTTTAAGACCCAAATGGAGACTCTTGAAACGGGGATTTATGAATATTTGGAGAACAAATATAACACTATTTATAAACAGTTAGGCGTAAAGAAAGTGCCTATACTAAACGATGTGATGGCTACTTATACAGCTATTAATTCGTCGCAAGACTGGGAATCGCTTAAGAAATTGGCGAAATACGTAGAGAGCAATGGCTACTTAAAAACTGCTATGCCCAACTTCTTTTTAGCTGAATATTACGAAAAGATGGGCGACGATAAAAAGGCACTGAAAACCTATCAGAAAGCGTATACTGAGCCTAATATAGATTTCATCACAGGAGACTTGATAAATGAACGTATCACGCATTTGCAAGCTACCAAACGCAAGAGCAAACGCACAAAAGTAATAGAACCCATAGAACCAACAGAAGAAGTGGCACCTGCACAAGAAGAACAAAATCCTACCGATGAAAGTAATCAGAACTAAGATAGAAGGTGTGGTGATTATTGAGCCACAGGTGTTTTTTGACGGAAGAGGTTACTTTTTTGAATCGTTTTCGCAACAGCGATTTAATGAGTTAGTAAGCCCCACTGTATTTGTACAAGACAACGAATCGCAATCGACCTATGGAGTATTGCGCGGATTACACTTTCAGAAACCACCTTTTGCACAGGCTAAATTGGTGAGAGTGGTAAAAGGAGAAGTACTTGATGTAGCAGTGGATTTGCGAAAAGACTCACCTACCTTTGGGCAGTATGAGTCTGTGATACTAAACGAAGAAAACAAGCGCCAGTTTTTTATCCCGAGAGGATTTGCTCACGGTTTTGCTGTATTGAGCGAAGAAGCTATTTTTCAATACAAATGCGACAATTACTACGCTCCCGAGAGTGAGGGTAGTGTGCGCTGGGACGACCCTACCATAGGTATTGATTGGCGACTACCAGCTGAGGTGATACAACTTTCGGAGAAAGACAAGAAAGCGCCATTACTGGTAGAGGCAAAAGGTAAAAGATAAAAGGTAAAGCCAGTGAGGGCTCGTAACAGGGTATGTGAGTGAAAGGTGAAAAGAGATTGAAAATCAAAGAGCTAAATGTTCCTAACACTTAATACTTAACACTTAGCTAAAAAATAGTTGTCTAAATATTTGGTAGATTGGGAAAAAGGAGTTACTTTTGCACCCGAAAATACAGACGGTGGTCTTAGCTCAGTTGGTTAGAGCGTCGGATTGTGGTTCCGAAGGTCGTGGGTTCGAGCCCCATATTCCACCCTATTGATAAAAAAAGCGCCTTTTAAGGCGCTTTTTTTATATCTCTCTTTACAGTTTCTTCTTTACTGCTACTTCTTGGAAGGCTTCTATTATATCGCCTTCGTGAATGTCGTTGTAGTTCTTGATCTGCAAACCGCAATCATAACCTTTGCTTACCTCTTTTACATCGTCTTTGAAACGCTTGAGTGAAGAAAGTTCACCCGTATAAATCACCACATTGTCACGCAATAGACGTATCTTAGAGTTGCGGTAGATTTTACCATCGGTTACCATACAGCCCGCAATGATTCCTACTTTAGAAATCTTGAAGAGTTCGCGTATCTCTACAGTACCGGTAACCTCTTCTTTAAACACAGGAGAAAGCATTCCTTCCATTGCATCTTTGAGGTCGTTGATAGCATCGTAGATGATAGAGTAGGTACGGATATCGATAGATTCTTTTTCTGCCAAGGCGCGTGCGTTGGTCATCGGACGAACGTTGAAACCAATGATAATAGCATCGGAGGCGGAAGCCAATAATACATCAGACTCGGTAATTGCTCCCACGCCTTTATGAATGATAGACACTTGTATCTCTTCAGTAGAGAGCTTTTGGAAAGAGTCGGTAAGTGCTTCTACCGAGCCGTCTACGTCACCTTTAAGAATAATATTCAACTGTTTGAAGTCACCGAGAGCAATGCGTCGCCCTATCTCGTCGAGGGTGATGTGGCGTTGCGTACGTACTGATTGTTCGCGTTGTAATTGAGCGCGTTTAGCTACAATCTGTTTGGCTTCTTTTTCGTCTTCGAATACGTAGAATTTATCACCTGCTTGTGGAGCTCCGTCCAATCCTAAGATAGAAATAGGAGTAGAGGGGCCTGCTTCTTTTACCTTCTTACCTCGTTCGTCGTGCATAGCACGTATTTTACCAGAGTTGGTACCTGCCAGTACATAGTCGCCTACGTGCAACGTACCCGATTCTACCAATATAGTAGATACATATCCACGACCTTTGTCAAGAGCTGCTTCCACTACAGTACCTACCGCCGGTTTGTTTGGATTTGCTTTCAGTTCGAGGATTTCAGCTTCTAAGAGTACTTTTTCCAATAGTTCAGATACTCCAATACCTTGTTTTGCCGAAATATCCTGCGACTGTATTTTACCGCCCCATTCTTCTACGAGGAGGTTCATAGTCGCCAAGTGTTCTTTAATTTTATCGGGGTTCGCATTCGGTTTATCAATCTTGTTAATAGCGAAGATAATAGGTACTCCTGCGGCTTGTGCGTGACTAATAGCCTCTTTGGTTTGAGGCATTACATCGTCGTCGGCAGCCACCACAATAATAGCGATATCGGTTACCTTGGTACCACGAGCACGCATAGCAGTAAAGGCTTCGTGACCAGGAGTATCGAGGAAAGTGATACGTTCACCACTTTCTAATTTCACGCTGTAAGCCCCAATGTGCTGAGTTATACCTCCGCTTTCGCCTGCAATTACATTTTCTTTACGAATGTAGTCTAAGAGCGATGTTTTACCGTGGTCTACGTGACCCATTACAGTAACAATAGGTGCGCGAGGTACTAAATCTTCAGGTTGATCCTCTTCGGTATGGATAGCTTCTTCGATGTTAGCTGTTGCAAATTCCACTTCATAGCCAAACTCATCAGCTACTATCGAGAGGGTTTCGGCATCGAGACGCTGGTTCATTGTTACCATAATACCGAGAGACATACACGCACCAATCACCTTATTGATAGGTACGTCCATCATTGTAGCCAGCTCGTTTACTGTCACAAACTCGGTTACTTTTAGTATTTTCTCCTGTTGTTCTTGTTCAGCGAGCTCTTGTTCTACCTTTTGTCGGTGTGTTTCTCGTTTTTCTTTGCGGTATTTAGCCCCCTTAGATTTTGTACCTTTACCTTGCAAGCGTTCGAGGGTCTCGCGCACTTGTTTTTGTACTTCTTCTTCGGAAGGTTCTATTTTCGCAATAATTTTGTTTTTCTTCTCTTTCTTCGTGTTGTCGCCACTTTTAACCACATTCACTTCATCTTTGCGAATACGTTTGCGTTTGCGTTTTTCGCTGTCGCCAGTAGCATCAGTAGCGCTATTAGCAGTAGTTTGAGTCTCTTTATCCTTGTCTTTGTGACGGTTGCGTTTGCGCTTTTTCTTCTTTTTCTCAAACTGACTGAGGTCTATTTTCTCACCCACTACTTTAGGACCAGTGAGCTTTTGGTATTGGGTTTCAATCACACCTGCAGGGATCTCAGTTGTGAGTTCTTCCTTAGGGATATGGATCTGTTGTTCCTTCTTCTTTTGCGTAGCAACGGTTTGTGCCAATGGATTTTGATAAGCAGATTTATTCTTTTGAGCGTCGGGTTTGTTGTTGTCTTTTTTCTTGTCCTTAGCAGGCTGAGATTGCACTGTTCCAGGAGTTGCTTCTTGCTTCGAGGTTGTTGTCTTTGTTTTAGAAGTAGTTACTTCCTGTTTTGAAGTAGTAATTTCTGGTTCTGGTGCTTCTTGAGTAGGAGCTGTCCCTTCTTTTTTATTACCTTCTTCAAGGTCTATTTTACCCACAGGTTTGAGCCCAGCCAGTTGAGCCTTAGCTTTTATTACTTCTTGCTCCTGCTGTTTGCGCTTCTCTTGGTTTTCTTTCTCTTGCTCTATGCGGATAGCCTCGCGCTCTTTGCGCTTGTCTTCCACTATCTCTTTTGAAACCTCACGCTTACTCTTGTCGGCGTTAAATTTGTTCGAAAGGAACTTTACAATATCTTCTGTAATAGAAGTATTAGGGTTAGATTCTATTTCTATCCCTTTCTCCTTCTTCAGATATTCTACGGCTGTTACCATAGAGATATTGAACTCCTTTAAAACTTTGCTTAATCTTATTTTTTTTCCCTCGCTCATATATGTTTATTAAAATCCATTCCCCTTCTAAGAAGAAAGGATACCTAATTCTTTGTTTAAGTTGTAGGGAATCTACCTCCCTCATATACTCTGCTTTCACAGATTTTTTCTTTTACCCTATTCAAACTCTTCTGCCAAAATGCGTAGCACTTCACTTACAGTCTCTTCTTCGAGGTCAGTGCGTTGCATTAGCTCTTCGGCAGAAAGTTCCAATACACTCTTAGCTGTATCAAGTCCTGCTTTTTGCAGTTCTTCAATCACCCATTCTTCAATTTCGTCGTTAAACTCGCTAAGCTCAATATCTTCTTCGGTTGCTCCTTCGCGATATACGTCGATTTCATAGCCTGAAAGCTGGCTCGCCAAGCGAATGTTATAGCCTGATTTACCAATGGCTTTCGATACTTCTTCATTTGCCAAATACACATCGGCACGTTTTTCTTCTTCGTTGATAATCACTGAAGATACACGTGCAGGTGCCAAAGCACGGGTGATGAGCAGTTGTGGGTTATTGGTGAACGGTAATACATCGATATTCTCATTGCCCAACTCGCGCACAATACCGTGAATACGAGACCCACGCACACCTACGCACGCACCTACCGCATCAATACGGTCGTCAAATGAATCTACAGCTACTTTTGCCTTTTCTCCTGGAATACGCACGACCTTGTTAATAGTGATAAGCCCGTCGGCAATCTCAGGGATTTCTTGTTCGAACAAACGCTCCAAGAATAGGGGAGAGGTACGCGACATAATAATGGTAGGTTTGGTACTTTTCAGCTCTACTGATTCGATAATTCCGCGCACGTGCTCGCCTTTCTTAAAGAAGTCTGACGGAATTTGTTTTTCCTTAGGAAGGATAATCTCATTGCCTTCGTCGTCTAACAAGATGATAGCTTTGTGACGGATATGGTGTATTTCGGCTACGTATAGCTGACCTATCAAGTCTTTGAAACGCTGATAGATAGTCATACTATCGTATTCGTGAATTTTAGAAATCAGGTTTTGGCGTAAAGCTAAGATAGCACGCCGACCCAAGTCATTAATTTTAATTTCTTCTGAAACGTCTTCTCCTACCTCAAAGTCGGGTTCAATTTTGCGAGCTACCGAAAGTTCAATTTGCTGATTGTCGTTCGTTACTGCACCGTCTTCCACTACCACACGGTTACGAAAGATTTGTAAGTCGCCTTTATCGGGGTTGATAATAATATCGAAATTATCGTCAGAGCCATATTTCTTTTTTAGGGTATTGCGGAAAACCTCTTCCAAAATAGCCATCAAGGTTTCGCGATTGATGAGTTTATCATCTTTAAACTCCGAGAATGATTCGATTAATTCAAGACTATTCATATACGTTTAATTAAAATTTAATGATTACTTTAGTTTCTTTTATATCGGTGAGCGCAAACAAGTGCTCTTTTTTTACAGTGGTTTTACCTTTACCTACGGGTTTCGGTTCGCGAGTTTCAGTTTCGAGTACGGCTTTACCTTCAACAATGCCTTTCAGTACTCCTTCGTGTGTTTTGCCGTCGAGTGTTGTGATTTGCACGGTTCTACCCACATTTTTAGTGTATTGGCGTTCCATTACAAAAGGCTCAGTAGCACCAAACGAAGTAACCTCCAGGGCGAAATCTACCACCTCGCGGTCTAAAGAGTTTTCAATAGCACGGCTAAGCTCTATACAATCGTCAATACCCACGCCTTTATCTCCGTCGATAGTCACGCGAATGGTATTGTCAGCTCCTACGCTTAAATCGGTTAGAAATAGTTCAGGGTGCTCGCTTAAAGCCTTATTAACTAACTCTTTAACTTGGTCTTTGAAATTCATTTGCTATAAAAAGAGGGGACTTAAATGTCCCCTCAAGTATTATTTTTCGGTGCAAAGATACGACGAATTTTCTAAATAACAAGAAAAAAAGTAAAAAAAGTTTGGAAGTTATAAAAATAAGTAGTACCTTTACCACGTGAAATTTAACTAACGCATAAAGCTATCAATATTTGTATAGATAGGCATTTGGTAGGTCATAAAGGTATTAAAAGTACTAATAAACTGATTGTTAAGAATAATAAAAACAGTAATTACTGCCGTTGTAACATCTTTTTTTCTTGATAAAAACATCTGATAAAAAAACTGTTAATGAATGCTTTATATACCCTTTGTATAACAATCGTTCAAGATTCGTATAAGCTTTATATAAGCTAAACCTAATTTTAGAGTAGGTCGTTTTCATAACTCTAAACTCATAACTTTTAACTAAAAAAATAGATTCTTATGAAAAACATTTTAGTAACCACCGATTTTTCAGAAAAGTCAATCGCTTCACTACACGTTGCGATTAACTTAGCCAAGCAACACAATGCCAAAGTATATGTGTTGCACGCCATTGAACTTCCTATCCGCTTAATGACCGAAAGTCAAGTATCGGTACCCGAAGCAATGTATTTTCTCAACCTTACTAAACAGCGTTTCAACGACCTTAAAAAGGAAATTGATACCACTGTCGAAGTGATTGACCTTGTTGAAACCGCTCCGCTACCCGAAGCTGTGGAAGAAGTTGTAAAGAAATACCATATCGACCTTGTGTTTATGGGCTCTAATGGGGCTTTAGGCGCCAAAGAACTCTTTATAGGCTCTAATGCTGAAAAAGTAGTCCGCTCTGCCTCTGTGCCTGTATTGGTAATTAAAAATCCACACGAAAAACTCAAAATTAAACATATGATGTTTGGTTGCGATTTCTCTAAACGATTTTTAAAACCTTTTGAAAAGGCATTGAAACTTGCTAAAGTATTTGGTGCTAAGGTTGATTTGGTGTATGTTAATACTCCTTACCAGTTCCTCACTACTTCCGAAATAAACAAACGTATGGAAGAGTTCCTTAAAGAAGCTGAACACTCTCATCAGCATTTTGAAACACACGTTTATAACGATATTCGTGTAGAAACAGGAATCTTAAACTATGTGAAGGAAAACAATATAGACCTTATCTGTATGTTCCCTAACGGACGTAAGGGTATTGCTCACTTCTTCAATGGAAGTATCAGTAGTGACCTTGTAAATCACTCCAGCACACCTGTGCTCACTATTAAAGTGGAAAAGTAGGAGAATGTTAATGTAAAAAGGCTGTAAGAAAACTCTTACAGCCTTTTTATTAATCATTAGTCATTAATCATTATTTCACTAATCTTGCTATTTCCTTAAATCGCGGGTGCTCGGCAGTGCGCAAGAGAGCAAAGAGTGTAGCTTCGGTGCTTAATAGAGTAGCTCCTGTATCACGTAGCATTGTGAGCCCGATGTGCTTATTGCTTTCGGTACGCGAAGATACTGCATCGGCAATTACGGATACTTCATAACCTTCAGCGAGTAAATCGAGCGCAGTTTGGTAAATACAGATATGAGTTTCAATACCTATGAGCAATACGTACTTGCGATTGTTAGCCCTAAGCTCCTTGCGGAACTCAGCATTGCCCCAAGCTGAAAAGCTACTTTTCTTCACGGAGGTTTTGCCTTCTAATATCTCAGCAATCACAGGGTGAGTAGCACCCAACTTATCGGGCATTTGTTCCACCCAAATGATAGGAAGCTCTAAGAGCTTGCTTCCCTCAATAAGAATCCTGCTGTTGTGTAATACCTCTTCCGATTTATAAACGATTTGCGATAACTTTCCTTGAATGTCAAGGATTACCAATTGTGTATTTTCTGTTGTCATACTATTGATTATTATTAATTGATACTCATCTTCTATCTTATTTTATCTCTTATCTAAGTCGAATCCTGCTCTTCTCATTAAAGCATCTATAGAGGGCTCTTTTCCACGAAAGTGTTTGTAAAGGGTCATTTCCTTCTCACTACTGCCTTTGCTAAGCACTTCTCTGCGGAAACGAGTAGCTACCTCATTATTAAAAATACCTGCTTCCTTAAAAACTTCAAAAGCATCAGCATCTAGCACTTCCGACCATTTGTAACTATAATACCCTGCGGCATAACCTCCACTAAAAATATGTGAAAAGGCGGGCGAAATACACATCGCTTCCACAGTTGGATAGAGTTGAGTTTCTTTGGTAACTGCTTGTTCGAAAGTGCGAATATTTTCAAGGCGTTCCAAATGAGGGTAGGTATGCCACGCCATATCTAAGAACCCAAAGTTTAACTGACGCACACTTAAAAGTCCTTCCATAAAAACACCAGCTTCTTTTATTTTTTGTACCCATTCTATGGGCAAAGGCTCACCTGTTTGGTAATGTGTTGCAAAAAGGCGCAAGGTTTCTTCTTCGTAACACCAGTTTTCCATCAACTGACTGGGAAGTTCTACAAAGTCTCGGGCTACATTAGTACCACTTAGAGAAGGATACGTAACCTTAGAAAGCATACCGTGAAGAGCGTGCCCAAACTCGTGGAAGAGAGTCGTCAGTTCGTTGAAGGTGAGCAAGGAAGGAGCCGAAGCAGTAGGACGCGTGAAGTTACACACTATGGAAATGTGTGGACGCGAATCCTTCCCCTCAGTATCAGTGTATTGCTCTTTGTAAGAGGTCATCCACGCACCATTGCGTTTGCCTGTACGTGGAAAGAAATCGGTGTAGAAAAGCGCGAGATATTCTCCTTTATCATCGGTTACTTTGTAGGTTTGTACTTCGGAGTGATACTTTTCTACCTCATCGGTAAGGGTGAAGTGCAAACCGTAGAGCTTATGTGCTACTGCAAACATTCCTTCCACTGCTTTATCCAAAGATAAGTAGGGTTTTAATAGAGAATCATCTATTTGATAGTGCTGTTGTTTCAGTTTTTCGGCATAATAAGCAAAATCCCATTGCTGAAAGTCATCAAGTCCTGAAAAGGCTTTTAGCTCTTCTAATTCTTTGATTGCTTGCGGTTTGGCTTTAGCTAAAAGTTTATTCAAGAAATCCATTACCTTTTCTGATGTTTCTGCCATACGCTCTTCTAATACCAAAGAGGCATAATCGGGATAACCCAACAGTGAGGCGCGTTGGGCACGTAACTCAGCGATACGCAACACATTGGCTTCGTTATTATAAGCACTATCACCTGCACAACGGCTATGATAGTCAATAAAAAGTTTACGGCGTAACTCACGGTTATTAGCATATTTCATCACGGCGGTATAGACAGGCAGGTAGAGGGTAATCACCCAGCCTTCTTTATGGCGTTTTTTTGCTTCGGTAGCGAGCATCTCTAATACAAAGTCGGGCAGACCGCTGAGCTCTTCTTTATGGGTAATCACCCATTGGTAATGCTGTGTTTCAGCCAATACATTTTCTGAAAACTTCAGTTTGAGGCGCGCCAATTCCTTGTCAATTCTGCGCAAATGCTCTTTATCATTCAATGATAAATTTGCACCATTGCGAGTAAAACTCTTATAAGTCTTTTCAAGGAGAGTATGTTGTTCTGGTGAAGCGGAAAGGTAATTGCGGGTTTTGTAAACTGCTTCAACACGTTTAAAAAGCACTTCGTTCAAACGGATATCGTTGCTGTAATCGGTGAGCAGAGGCGAGATGCGTTGAGCTTCTGCTTGCAGGGTTTCGTTCGTTTCGGCACTGTTCAAGTTGAAGAACATCGCCGTAAGTCGGTCGAGTTCTAATCCCACATAAGCCAAAGGCTGTATTGTATTCATATAGGTAGGCACTTCTGGATTATGAGCAATGGTATCGATTTCTTTGAGGCTTTTGGCAATAGCTTTTTGGATGGCTGGTAGATAGTCGGTAGGAGCAAAGCGCGAAAAGGGCACTGCGTTATAAGGTGTTTGGAACATATAGGTTGTTTTTTATTATAAGAGTGCAAATATATATCTTTATGCGGGAATTAGCAAATTAGCAGAAGAGAAAACAGATAAATGGCACTAATTTTTTTAGTGAAAAGAAAAATATTGAAACATAAAGGTGGAAAAAGGAAAATGAATTTTGGAGCCTTCTGAGACGAACCTAAAGCGAACCTAAGGCGAAGGTAAGGCGAAGCTAAGACGAAGAAAAGGTGCTTTTAAGTTGATTCTGAGGCGATAAGAAGAGGGTTTTAAGTTGAGTGAAGTTTTAAATTTTGTTAAAGCCAATTTTCTAAACGAAACATTTCTGACTATAGCCAACAGAAGACAAATTTGTCAATTAAAAAATGTTTTGTACTTTTGCCCTCATTATGAAAATACTCTATTTACACGGTCTCGATAGCTACTTACAAGACGATAGGCGCGCAGTGCTCACCCCTTACGGTGAAATCTTCGCCCCTACGATTGACTATCGGAATGCGCCTAACCTCTTTGCTGAGTTACAAAAAGAGTATGCTGAGGTTGATGTGCTTATAGGTTCAAGTCTTGGAGGGCTCATTGTCTATTACCTTGCTCAAAAGCTTGGAAAACCTTGCTTGTTGTTCAATCCTGCGCTTACCTATCGACACGAAGTGCCTTTTAACACCCAACCCAACCTTAATTACCGCGCTTATATGCAGATAGTTATCGGTTTGCAGGACGACGTCATTACACCGTGGGAGTCGCTATCAGTTCTCCGAGAAGATATGAGTCCTCAGCAAAATATAGAAATTCACCTCTTGAATACTATGGCACACACTTATCCCATAGAGATTTTTGAAAAAGAAGTGAAGGAGTTTTTTGAGGTAAAAGGAGGGAGCCACACTGGCAGATAGTAGGTAAAAAGATAAATAAGGACTAAATATTAATCATTAAAAATTAATAACTAAATATAATGTATCCACTGAGAAGAAACCGCCGTTTGCGCGTAAACGATACGGTACGTAGTTTGGTAAAAGAAACGATTGTTACCCCTAATGATTTTCTTGTACCTCTCTTTGTAGTTGAAGGTACTAGCGTAAAAGAAGAAATAGCCTCTATGCCGGGTTATTACCGTTATAGCCTCGACCTATTGGCAAAAGAAGTAAAAGAGCTTTGGAGCTTAGGACTCAAATCGGTATTACTGTTTGTGAAAGTGCCTGACGCTCTCAAAGACAACAAAGGCGTAGAAGCAGCCAACCCCAATGGTTTGATGCAACGCGCTATTAAAACTGTGAAAGAAGCAGTTCCTCAAATGCTCGTAATGACTGATGTAGCACTCGACCCTTATTCCATTTATGGTCACGATGGCATTGTGGAAAACGGGCGCATTGTAAACGATGCTACTGTAAATGCTCTTTGTACAATGGCACTCTCACACGCTCAGGCAGGTGCTGATTTTATTGCGCCCAGCGATATGATGGACGGACGTATCCTCGCCTTGCGTGAAACCCTTGAAGACAATAGCTTTGAGCACGTAGGGATAATGGCTTATAGTGCCAAGTACGCCTCAGCTTTCTACGGACCTTTCCGCGATGCACTCGACAGTGCTCCCGTAGACCAACAGGATATCCCTAAGGATAAGAAAACTTACCAAATGGACTATCACAACCGCCTAGAAGCTTTGCGCGAGACCCGAATGGATATAGAGGAAGGTGCTGATATTGTGATGGTAAAACCAGGGCTTTGCTATTTAGACATCGTTCGCGAGGTGAAGAATATGAGCGAAGTGCCCGTGGCTGTTTACCAAGTATCGGGTGAATACGCGATGCTGAAAGCTGCTGCTGCCAACGGTTGGCTCGATCACGATGCTGTAATGATGGAACAAATTGTGAGCATTAAGCGTGCCGGTGCTGACCTTATCGCTAGCTATTTTGCTAAGGAAGTCGTAAAACTTTTATAGGCAACAGTCTCCCTGAGGGAGATAAATTGAACAAATCACACCAAATCAAACAGGGAATCTATATCTTTATCTAATTTTCTTATTGATTTTTGTTTAATTTCTATGACTTTAGCCATATTTCTTTACAAAACAAGAATACTTAATTAATTTTCATAGCGCAAGCTATATTTCTTTATACACTAATGAAAAAACACTTTTTAACATTTGCCACTATGGCACTTTTAACCGCTTGTGGTGGCGGAACAAACAACAATAACACCACCACCGATAGTACTACCCAAGAGGCAACCACTACTACACCTGCCCCTTCAAACAGTACACCAGAGCCCGATTTTCCCGATTGGCAAAACAACAAAGGGATAGGCCCCGTGAAGACCATCACCCCACCCTTAGCCGATACCCCCGATGCAGCAATGGCAGCTAAAGGAGAAGAAACTTTCAACACCTATTGCACCGTGTGCCATCGTCCTAAAAAGCGACTCACAGGGCCTGCAATGATAGGTTTGCTCGACCGCCGTACGCCAGAGTGGGTGATGAATATGATTCTCAATCCCGATGTGATGGAGAAGCAAGACCCTATCGCCAAGAAGTTGGTAGAAGAGTACAACACCTTAATGCTCAACCAGCGCTTGAACGAACAGCAAGCTCGTGAACTTTTGGAGTACATCAGAACAATAAAATAAGAAATGATCGTTTATTATCTATTTTTTTGTATCTTTGCCGAGTGAATGACTTAAAATAAGAATCACTAATGAAGAAGCTTGCACTCAGCTTAGCTATTATAACAAGTGTTGCACTTATATAAAAGGCAGTTGATAGCAACTGCCTTTTTCTATTATACCCTTATGGAACCTATTTCTGTAATAATTATTCTTACTACACTCGTGCTTTCAGCCTTCTTTTCGGGGTTTGAAATCGCTTACGTGTCGTCTAACAAAGTACACGTAGAAATCCTTAAAAAGCAAGAAGGAGTGATTGCTAATGTGCTTACCAAACTCACCCGAAAGCCTTCTAAACTACTGGCTACTATGCTTGTGGGCAATAACGTAGCCCTTGTAGTGTATGGGTTTGAAATGGGGAAGGTAATGACAGTTCTTTTGCCTCCTTTCTTCCAAAATGTCCTTTGGCATACCATTATCTCTACCCTTATAATTCTCATCACGGCAGAGTTTATGCCCAAAGTGTTCTTCCAGATTTATGCAAACCAACTCCTAAAAGTATTTGCTATTCCTGCGTACTTTTTCTATCTGCTGTTCTATCCGTTTTCCAGCTTTGTAATGTGGATATCCGATTTTGTCTTACGCGTATTCTTCAAGACGAAAGGCGATTATGTGCCTCTTTCGTTCTCTAAAGTAGAGCTGGTAGATTATATCTCCGAACAGATGGAAAACGCTCCTAAAAAAGAAGAGGTAGATAGTGAGGTGCAGATGTTCCAAAACGCCTTGGAGTTCTCGGGCGTAAAAGCACGTGAAATAATGATTCCGCGTACTGAAATAGTAGCCGTGGAGCTCAATGAATCTATTGAAAATCTTATTGCTACCTTTGTGTCATCAGGGTTCTCCAAAATATTGATATACAACGAAAATATAGATGATATTCTAGGTTACGTGCACTCTTTCGATATGTTCAAGAAGCCAAAAAACATCAAAGAAGTGCTTATTCCTATTGTCAATATCCCTGAGACTATCCAGATAAACGAAGTACTAAACATTCTCACCCGCAAACGCAAGAGTATGGCAGTAGTGCTCGATGAGTATGGTGGTACTTCGGGCATTGTAACCTTAGAAGATATCGTAGAAGAACTCTTTGGCGAAATAGAAGACGAGCACGACAAAGATAAGTTTATAGAAGAACAAATATCCGACACTGAATACCTTTTTTCAGCGCGTTTGGAGGTCGAATACCTCAATGAAACCTATCATTTGGATATTCCAGAAAGCGAGGAATACGAAACACTTGGCGGTTTTATAGTGCTTCATAACGAAGGAATCCCTACTCAAGGCGAAGTGATAGAAATCCCTCCTTTTACCTTCACTATCGAAGCCTGCTCACAGACTAAAATAGAAACCGTAAGACTTACTGTGAATAACGAATAGCGAAAAGTGATTAATCCCCTTTAAAATAATGTATCAACTCCTGTTAAAGAAGTGAGGTACAGGGGCGCAAAAGGATTACTGCAATACCTTATTAACTATTAATCACTAATTATTAATTATTAACCATTAAAAAAAGACCCTCCCTTTCGGAAGAGTCTTTTTTCACAATGCATATAAATACTACTACTAACT
>NZ_KB291504.1:27359-64088 GCF_000318315.2 Capnocytophaga sp. oral taxon 324 str. F0483
ACAATGCATATAAATACTACTACTAACTCCAAAATGAATACTTTTAAGTTAATAAAATTTTATGAATTTAAAAGTATTTGTTTTTTCTCATAAAATTTTGTCTTTAAATAGCCTAATAAATGACTTTGTAATTTAGTTTTTTCAGTCTTTGCTTTAATGATTCAATGTTTCTTATAGTAATTTTGATTAACAATGTTTATTTTAGCAATCTCTGTGTCTTCTCAAAATCTTGTTTCAATGAATAATTTTTATCTAACAATGTTTCTTATAGCAATTTTTCAGTAATTTTGTTTAATTCAGTTTTTTCAAGCAATTTTTAGTGTCATCATTTATTATGATTTAAATGCACTTGCAAGTTTTACTAACATCCCGTCTGTCAAACTTACATTATCTATATTGAAAATAGCGTGCCAAAAATGATAAAGTAGCCTTTTTCACACTTAAATAGCTTATTATCAATACCTAATACTATTTTAGATTCTTTACTTCAATATCCCTAAAATCTTCACTTTGTGTATACGCTACACGATTAACCTGTATAATATTCTCATTTTACACGGCTCATTTTCAGTTTTCTCCCGCACGAAAAAGAAGCAGTATCAAAATTCACACTAAACAAAATAATTGATATTATTCTATTTCTTCAGTTCTTAATACCATCGTCTTACCGCCCTCTTAACTTTCCTTATTTGTCGATTTATTTCCCTCAAAAATCCGTTTTATTCTTCATTTTTAGCTATTCATTATCAACTATTTATAAACCCTTTCTATACCAATCGTCCAAGATTCGTATAAGCTTCCTATAAGCTACCTATAAGCTAACTATACCCATTTAACCTTTCATCTTTCACCTTTTACCTAACTCACCTCCTTCGAACTTCTTCGTTATCTTCCGGAAGTTCAAATTCATTTCTGATATCTCAAAGTTTTTCTTATATTTTCTAAGTCTCTTTGAGATTTTCCAAGTCTAAAATTTAAAAATCTTCTTGCTTTTCAGGAAAGAATCAGTATCTTTGTAAAAAAATAATAGAATTATGAGTATTGCAGTATTAACACATAATCCAAATGTTCAGTTTATAACCGATAGTAATGGAAGAACAGTATCAGCTATAGTTCCTATAAATGAATATAATACTATGTTGAAAATCATAAAACAATATGATTCCGATGATGAGTTTACAGAAGAAGAACTAAAAAGAATAGCCTTATCACATCAGCAAGCTAAAGAGGGAAAAATGGTAAAGAGTGAAGAAGTTTTTAAAATGCTAAGGACTGAGTATGGAAATTAATTGGACTAATGAGGCTATTGAAAGCTTTAGAGATACACTTCGCTATTGGAGTAAACGGAATTGTAATAACGATTATTCCAATAAAATTATTGATGAGGTAGAAAAAACTGAAGTTTTTCTAAAAGAAAATCCTATGTTACTTTCAAAATTTGTAGAAAAGGTTAAATTATATAAAATACTAATTATGAAAGGGAAGTTTGCTTTGTATTACGATTTTATAGAAGAAGAAAATCTAATTGTAATAAAATTTTTTAGAAGCACCAAGCAAAAACCTTTAGAGTAGTTTTTTAAGTTGCAAAATGAAAATGATTACGACAGAATTTAGCTAATCACTACAATGTAAGTGCCCATTCGTTAGCTTACAGCATTAACACTCCTGATATAAAGAAGTTCTTTTAAAATCGGTAGATTACAAAACTTATGATGAAATCCTTACTTTTTATCTCTGAAGAAATAGACCTCAACCCTCGTGCATCTTGGGCAGAGCTTTTGCAAATAGCTTTTGTAAATAAGGAGCAATATTTTTCTATAAGTAGATTAGCTTATGAAGAAGAACTTTATTTTGAATACAATGAACAAACTCATTATATTTATGCCTTGTGCCAAGATGTAGAGTTTAATTTGAAAGCCAATGCCTTACATATCCATATCACAAAGAAGCTAAAAGGTAATTGCCCTTTCAGTACTATTACAATACAATTACCTTCTTTTTCTGTTGATTTAGAAGAAGTGTTGCAAGAATTAAAAAAGAAAGTCCGATAAAAGAATTATCGGACTTCTTCATTAACCAACCAAAACTTTAAATTATGAAAACTATTATTTGAAGTTTACAATGAGCTACCACCCTCATTGCGACGCAAAGGTACGAATAAAACAGTACCTGTCAAGCGTATTTTTAAGTTTAACAAAAGTTTAATATAAAAGGGGCTTTATAAGCCCCTTTTTAGCGTAAATTTAATACTTGCGCACTTATTTTTTTAAGATTTTGTTTACCATTTTTATTCGGCATTACGAGCTTCAATCCACTTGCGGGCATTGATAAACGCCTCTAACCAAGGACTAACTGCTGTTTTTTCACTCGGATAGTACGCCCATTGCCAAGGAAAAACTGAACGCTCTATGTGAGGCATCGTTACCAAATGTCGTCCTGTTTTGTCACATAACATAGCCGTGTTGTAATCAGAGCCGTTAGGGTTTGCAGGGTACTCCTGATAAGCGTATTTACCTACGATATTATATTCGGCTTCTGCCAATGGCAAGTGGAATTTTCCTTCGCCGTGTGATATCCATACCCCTAAAGTACTGCCTGCAAGGGTGGAGAGCATCACCGAGTTGTTCTCTGGAATGCTTACCGACACAAAGCCACTTTCGTGCTTGCCACTATCGTTATGCCACATTTTACCGTGCTCTGCGTGCTCAGGGTTGATGACTTCTAACTCCATAAACAACTGACAGCCATTGCAGATACCTACTGAAAGGGTATCGGGGCGAGCAAAGAAGTTGTCTAACGCTTTTTTAGCTTGCTCGTTGTAAAGCAAAGCACCTGCCCAACCTTTGGCACTGCCTAACACATCGGAGTTAGAGAAACCACCTACAGCCCCTATAAATTGTACATCTTCTAAGGTTTCGCGTCCGTTGATAAGGTCGGTGGTATGCACATCTTTCACCTCAAAGCCTGCTAAGTATAGGGCATTTGCCATTTCGCGCTCGGAATTGCTACCCTTTTCGCGTATCACTGCCGCTATAGGGCGTTTGCCTGCGGGGCGTGCGGGTTTTTCGCCCGTGAAATGTGCTGGGAAAGTGTATTGTAGAGGCTGCTCAGAGTAGTTTTGATAACGCTCAGTCGCCTTGTCATTTTGCGTTTGTTGTTTGTCTAATAGGTAAGAAGTGAGGTACCACACATCGCGCAATTCGGGGATGTTGAAATGGTACGATTTCCCGAAATGGTGAATAGTAAGTTCTTCAGAAGTAGTTACTTCGCCTATATTTGCCCACTCTAAACAGTATTCAGTGAATATTGTTGCTTCAACACTGCTATCGGCTTGTATTACTACCCCTGCGTTTTCGGCAAAGAGGGTTTTGATAAGGTCTTCACCGAAAAAGAGCTCGCTGAGATCAATATTTGCTCCTAAGCCGTTTTCGGTAAAACACATTTCTAAGAGCGTTGTGATAAGTCCGCCGCTACCAATGTCGTGTCCTGCTTGTATTTTACCTTCTTTTATCAGTTCTTGGAGTGCATTAAAGGCGTCTTTAAAGTAGGTAGCATCTTTGATGGTAGGGGCTTCCTCGCCTATACGGTTGAGGATTTGGGCAAAAGCTGAACCTCCTAATTTAAAACTATCGTCTGAAAAGTTGATATAGTAAATATTACCTCCGTTCTTTTTGAACACAGGCTCTACTACTTTTTGCACGTCAGTACAATGGGCAGCCGCCGAAATAATCACCGTACCTGGGGCAATCACATCACCACCTTCGGGGTATTTTTGTTTCATTGATAGAGAATCTTTACCGGTAGGGATATTGATACCCAATTCAATCGCAAAATTAGAAGCGGCTTCTACGGCTTCGTACAAACGCGCGTCTTCTCCTTTATTGCGACACGCCCACATCCAGTTGGCGGATAGCGATACACTTTGCAAGCCGTCTTTTAGTGGTGCCCAAACAATGTTAGTCAGTGCTTCGGCAATAGCATTGCGACTGCCTGCGGTAGGGCTGATGAGTGCCGTAAGAGGTGAATGACCTATGCTAGTAGCGATTCCTTCTTTGCCATTGTAGTCCAAAGCCATCACCCCAACGTTGTTCAAAGGGAGTTGTAGTGCGCCTGCACATTGTTGTTTGGCGACTTTGCCCCCTACACAACGGTCTACCTTATTGGTAAGCCAGTCTTTACAAGCCACACTTTCTAATTGCAGTACTTGTACCAAATAGTTCTGTAGCTGACTTGCATAGTAGTGTAACTCTTCGTAATTAGTAACTACTGTTTCATCGGTCATTACAGTTTTTGGCGAACTGCCAAAGAGCGCGCTGAGGTCTAAATCCATTGGGTGGGTGCCTTTCTTTGCAGAGGCAATGCTGAAATGCTTGTCGCTAGTAACTACGCCCACCTCGTACATAGGCGCACGCTCGCGGTCGGCAATGGTTTTTAGTTTGGCAATAGCCTTTTCGGGCAATACCAATCCCATACGCTCTTGAGATTCATTACCTATAATTTCCTTATCCGATAGGGTAGGGTCGCCTACGGGCAGTTTATCTAAGTCGATTTTACCACCGGTTTCTTCTATGAGTTCTGAGAGACAGTTGAGGTGTCCGCCTGCTCCGTGGTCGTGTATAGAAACGATAGGATTCTCGTCCGATTCTACCATTGCGCGAATTGCATTGGCAGCGCGTTTTTGCATCTCGGGGTTAGAACGTTGTACCGCATTGAGCTCTATACCTGTACCAAAAGCGCCAGTATTGGCAGATGATACCGCAGCACCTCCCATACCTATGCGGTAGTTTTCACCGCCTAAGATAACGATTTTGTCGCCTTCCTTGGGGGTGTGCTTTATGGCTTGTGAGGCTTTGGCATACCCCACGCCTCCTGCTTGCATAATCACTTTGTCAAAGCCTAATTTGCGTCCGCCTTCTTCGTGTTCAAAAGTGAAGAGTGAACCCGTAATAAGCGGTTGCCCGAATTTATTACCAAAATCGCTTGCTCCGTTGGAGGCTTTGATGAGGATATCCATCGGTGTTTGGTACAACCATTGGCGTTCAGCCATTCCTTTTTCCCAAGGGCGGTCTTCTTCTAAGCGAGGGTAAGCCGTCATATACACAGCCGTCCCTGCCAAAGGCAAAGAACCTTGTCCGCCCGCGAGACGGTCGCGTATTTCACCTCCCGAACCTGTAGCCGCCCCGTTGAAAGGTTCTACCGTAGTGGGGAAGTTGTGGGTTTCGGCTTTGAGTGAGAGCACTGCCTCAAAAGGTTTTACTTCGTAGAAATCGGGTTTATCGGCACTTTTGGGTGCAAACTGGTCGACAGTAGCCCCTTTGATGAAAGCCACATTGTCCTTATAAGCCGAAACAATGCTATTAGGGTGTTCTTGTGAAGTCTTTTTAATGAGTTTGAAGAGGGTAGAAGGTTTTTCCTCACCATTGATAACAAAAGTGCCGTTGAAGATTTTATGGCGACAGTGTTCGGAGTTGATTTGCGAGAAGCCAAACACTTCCGAGTCGGTGAGTTTGCGCCCGAGTTCTTTAGAAAGATTTTGCAAATAGGCAACTTCTTCAGCGCTTAGCGCAAGCCCTTCTTGCTGGTTATATGCCTCGATATCATCGATTTCGAGTGTTGTTTGCGGTTGAATATCGATAGTAAAACTGTCTTGGGTAAGACCGTTGTATCGCTCAAAGAGCATAGGGTCGAAAGGTGTATTAGGGTCGGTTACCTTGTGGAACTCCTCGATACGGGTAATCCCGTGGATGTCCATATTTTGGGTGATTTCCACCGCATTGGTACTCCAAGGGGTAATCATCGCCGCGCGGGGTCCGATGAAAGTACCGCTAAGGGTAGGGGAGGGGAGTTGCTGGGCATTGCCAAACAGCCATTTCAGTTTGTTGAGGTCGGTCTCAGTAAGGGCAACTTCGGTAGCTACCACATAGATAGTGTTTTTTGGGTTTTTAAAGAAAAGAAGCATTATTATCCAATTAACGATTAGCAATTAACAATTAATAATTCAGTTATTGAGTAGTATTTTTCAAAAATTTAGGTAGCATTAGTAAGAAAGGTATGCTGTTATTATAATTCAGTTTTTCGTAAAAGAACCCTAACAGAGCTATATTCTTGTAGTAAGTTTCACGCTGTTCCCAATAATTGATTTCAGAGGGTATAAACCAAGCATTTTTACCTGTTTTTTCAGCTAAGAACCATTTTTCGAGTAAGCGCGCTGTACGCCCGTTACCATCGTCAAAAGGGTGTATCTTTACTAAAAATAAGTGCAATAATGAGGCATAGAAGAACGTTTCTTCTACAGATAATGTTCGTTTTATGAGCTCTTCTAAGAAATTACAAAAAGCGTCAAACTCACTTTTCACTTCTTCCTTAGCGCAGGCTTCATAGATAACGATTCCTTTTGCCACATCGCGTATAATCATATCCGAAGTACGCACTTTTCCTTGTGAACTGTCGGTTAGCAAATTCTTTGTAATAATTTTATGTGCTTTCAGTAAGTTAGCAACAGTAAGGGGGGAGTTCTGAGCAAAAGTATAGGCAGCAAACACATCGTTAGGTTTCTCAACTAAGTTTTTTTGATAAATTACTCCATTTAATTTATGTTTCAAATAGCTATCGATGTCTAATACTTCTCCTTCAATTTTCGAAGAAGCCATAGAAGAAACAGCCGTATAGAACTGAAAACTCTCCTTTGTAAGAGGTATTTCTTTTATTTTTGAGAGAGATAGAGGAATGTTTACCTCTATCTTTTTTTTGTAGAGCTCAAATAATTTATCTGTGATACTAATTGCTTCAGAAACTTTCATAGTTATTCATTCTTTCCCTTTATCCGCTACTTTATCATATAATAATAGAGGTTTCTTTTTCAGTGATTTGCGTTGTGTTGGTGCTGTTGTTGCAAGCTACCATTGCCATTGCCAAAAGAGCTACCATACTTAGTTTTTTCTTAGGTGCTTTTTCTAAGATGAAACTTGCGACAAAGATACGAAATAATTATGAATAATATATTAAAAATTTTCTAATTAAAAGAATAAATTATTTTTATAGCAGAAGTACTCATTATATACCTCTAAGAACCCAGATTTGTACCACTGTTCTTCGTCTTTTGTTCGTTGTTTGTTCGTTGTTTGTTCGTTGTTTGTTCGTCTTAGCTTCGAATAACGTTTGATTATAAAGCTATTACAGCTGAGTTGCCTACTGCTTCCGCCATAGATTATTTCTATAATAGAACTTGCTCCAAAGGTATGAAACAAATTGTAATTAGCAACAAATAAAGCCTTCGTTTTTATTTATGACTCTGGAAATATTCATATACTTTCTTACCTCTAAAACCTGCTACTTGGGTAAGCTCCTCTAAAGTAGCTTCTCTTACGCGCTTTACCGATTTAAAATGTTGTAAGAGTACTTCTTTAGTCTTTTCTCCTATGCCCTCTACTCCATCAAGCTCCGATACAATAGCCGATTTACTCCGTTTTTGTCGGTGGAAGGTAATCCCAAAACGGTGAGCTTCATCACGTAACTGCTGTATCACTCGCAAGGTTTCCGAACGCTTGTCTAAATACAATGGAATACTATCCTCAGGGAAATATATTTCTTCCAAACGCTTCGCAATACCTATAATAGCTATCTTTCCGCGCAGTTCTAATTGCTCTAAGGCTTTTAATGCCGAAGACAATTGTCCCTTCCCGCCGTCTATTACAATCAGTTGTGGCAGAGGTTGTTCCTCGTCCAACAATCTTCGATAACGTCTATACACGGCTTCTTCCATCGAGGCAAAATCGTTAGGACCTTCTACAGTTTTCACGTTAAAATGGCGATAGTCTTTTTTGCTCGGCTTCGCATTCTTAAATACTACACACGCCGATACGGGGTTCGTACCCTGAATATTCGAGTTGTCAAAGCACTCAATATGTACTGGTGGGACAGAGAGGTGCAAGTCGCGTTGCATCTGGGTGAGAATACGGTTTGTATGGCGTTCGGGGTCTACTATTTTCTCCTGTTTGAATCTATCTTGACGGAAGTGTTTGGCATTGCGCATCGATAGGTCTAAGAGTTGTTTTTTCTCACCTGCCTTAGGAATGGTCGCTTGTAATCCTTCTGAAAGAGTGACCTCAAAAGGCACAATAATCTCTTTGGAATTAGAGAAGAAACGTTCACGAATATCAATAATAGCGTATTCCAAGAGCTCTCTATCGGTTTCTTCCAATTTCTTTTTAATCTCCAAAGTATGAGCTCTCACAATCGCTCCGTAGGCTACTTGTAGGAAATTTATATAGCCGTACTCTTCGTCTGAAACGATAGAAAATACATCTACATTGCTAATTTTACTACTTACGATGGTCGATTTTGCCTGATAGTTCTCTAAACTCTGTATCTTTTGCTTGATGAGATGTGCTTCTTCAAACCGCATTTCCGAAGCCAGTGCCATCATCTCCTCCTTAAACTGATGTAACGCATCTTTGAAATTCCCTTTGAGGATTTCTACAATCTGCTGAATATTCTGGTTGTAATCTGCTTCGTTTTGGTATCTTTCACAAGGCCCTTTACAATTTTTCAGATGATATTCCAAGCACACTTTAAACTTGTGGTTAGCGATGTTTTGCGGAGATAAATCGTAATTACAATTGCGCAAAGCGAAGAGCTCTTTTATCAAATCTAAAAGTGTGTGTAGGGTTTTCATACTGGTATAAGGGCCAAAGTACAGCGAACCGTCTTTTACTACTCTACGCGTAGAGAATACGCGTGGAAATCGTTCTTTCTTCACACATATCCAAGGATAGCTCTTGTCGTCTTTTAGGAGAATGTTATAGCGCGGTTGGTATTTCTTGATAAGGTTGTTTTCGAGTAGTAATGCATCACTCTCGGTAGCTACGACTATGTGTTCTATACGCACAATTTTCCTCACCAAAATACGTGTTTTGGCATTGTCGTGTTCCTTTTGGAAATAAGAAGAAACGCGCTTTTTCAAATTGACGGCTTTCCCTACATAAATAAGCGTGTCCGTAGCATCGTAAAACTGATAGACACCAGGATTAGTAGGTAAGGTTTGCAATTGAATTTCGATAGAAGGAAACATAAACAATTAGTGATTAATAACTGATAATTAATAATTAAAAAGAGGTTGTCCTTACGGGCAACCTCTTTTTATGTGTAACAAAAGGGTTAGAGAAACAACTATTTTACTAAGTTGATTTCAACACGACGGTTGAGCTCTCTACCTTTCTTAGTTTTGTTAGAAGCGATTGGTTTATCAGGACCGAAACCTTTTGCAGTCAAACGACTTTCATCGATACCTTTTTCAATCAAATAAGCTTTAACAGAGTAAGCTCTATCTTCTGATAATTTTTGGTTCTTAGCTCTCTTACCACTGATATCAGTGTAACCTTCAATAGAGAATTTAGAATTCTTGTATTGGTTCAATACGTCAACGATTTGGTTCAATACAGTTGCTGATTGAGGTTTGATAGTAGCTTTGTTTACGTCAAACAAGATAGTGCGTGCAAAGTCGTTCAATTTCTTTTGAACTTCTTCAGTTACTTCAGGACAACCGTTGTTTGAAGCAGGACCAGGTACGTCTACGCATTGGTCATCTTTATCAAGAACACCGTCACCATCAGTATCAGGCCAAGGACAACCGTTGTTTTCTTTAGGACCAGCTACATCTTTACATTGGTCTACGTTATCTGGCACACCATCACCATCAGTATCAGGGCATCCGTTAAATTCAGCTGGGCCAGCTTCATCAGGACAAGCATCATCTTTATCAGCGATACCATCATTGTCTCTGTCTGGGCAACCTTTTAATTCTGGTTTACCAGCTTCATCAGGACAAGCGTCGTCCTTATCAGCTACACCGTCATTATCGCGGTCTGGGCAACCTTTTAATTCTGGTTTACCTGGTTCATCTGGGCAAAGGTCATCTTTGTCAGCTACACCATCTTTATCACGGTCTTTTTTACCAAATTTAATGGTAATACCGGCAGCGTGTTGGAAGTAATCCTCTTTTGAATCAGATTGGAAAGTAGGGTGGTAAGCTGTCTGCAAGTTAATACCGATGTTTTCGGTAAACCAAAAGTTTACACCACCACCACCTAAGGCGCGGAATTTACCTTCGTTGTCAATAGCGGCATAACCACCACCTACTTGTAAGAATGGGTCAAACCATTTTACTTTCTCTTTGTTCCAAAGAGATTTAAAGTGGTATTGCAACGCTAAGTCTGCAGACCAGAAAGAAAAATCTACTTTGTTATCAAGATCTTTGTCATAACCGAATCCTTTTTCGATTTTGTTTAAAGAACCTGATAATTCAGCAGAAAAACCAGCTCCGATATATCTACCTACTGAAAGACGAGAAACTGCTGGAAGGATATTGATATCGCTTGGCCCTCCCCAGTCTTTCATTAAGTCCCCGAATGCATCAGGGGTACGAATATCAACGGAGTTCACTCCAAATCCTATTTGCCAAGGACTGTCTTCATCTTGTGCTTGAACTGCCACTGAAAAAGCAGCAGCTAAAGCAAATAAAGTTACTTTGATTTTCTTCATACTTAAAAAATGAATTTTGATTACTATTTTAATTTTGGTGCAAATATAAGTATTATTTTAATACAAAATCATTTTAGAGATATTTTTTTATTAATTTTAACATTTCTTATTCTTTTTAATCTCTCCAAAATAGTGGTTTTTTAACCTTTATATATTTGCTTATTTTCTTCGTATATACTTTAAAATGAAATACTTATTTATTTGTTATAACCATTTTACCAAAGCGAAATCTTGGCGGTGTGGCAATAAATTATTTTTAGGGAAAATTCTTATTGCTAAGTGCAAAGCGCCTGGATATTCTGAGGCAATTTCCAATTGATAGGTAGCTTTGTTTCCTTCTTGAGCCACTACCGTAAACTCACTTGTCGAGAGTACTTTAAACTTATCGTCTTTATGTTGGGCTACTACCAATTCTACTCCTACGTCTTCAGGGCGTAATTCTCCTAATTCTAAGGTAATTTCACCTTTGTATATTTTGCCAATAGAAATGAGTTGCTCATTGCGATTAGGCACTTTAAAGCTCACTACCTTTATGTTATCCCATTCTTGAGTTACTTTGCGTTTCCAGTTCGAAAGTTCAATAGCAATTGCAAAGTGATTGTCTTTAATCTTGGTTACGCGCTCAGTCATTGGGTAATAGTATTGCTTTTCGTAATCAGTGAGCATACGAGTAGTGGTAAAGTTTACCGCCACTTTGGCAATGGTATTCTTAATGAGCGCACACCAGCGCGATGAGATACCATCTTTATTCTTATCATAGAATATAGGAGCTATCTCGTCTTCAATAATGTTGTAAATCGTCTCTGCATCCATTTCGTCTTGATACTGCTGGTTTTCGTAGGAGCGTTCCATAGGGAGAGCCCAACCGGCATCTTCACGATACCCTTCTACCCACCAACCATCAAGTACGCTAAAGTGCATTACTCCGTTCATCGCGGCTTTTTCACCACTGGTTCCTGAGGCTTCTAGCGGACGTGTAGGGGTATTCATCCATACATCTACCCCTTGTACCATATGGCGCGCGAGCTCCATATCGTAGTTAGGAACGAATAATATCTTGCCTAAGAACTGTGGTAATTTCGAGATTTCCACAATATTCTTAATCAAATCCTGTCCTGCTTTATCGGCAGGGTGGGCTTTCCCTGCAAAGATGAACTGTACAGGACGCTCAGGATTGTTTACTATTTTATCCAAACGCTCTATATTCGTAAAGAGCAAATGAGCGCGTTTATAGGTTGCAAAACGACGCGCAAAACCAATGGTAAGGATATCTTCGCGTAAGTTCTCTTTGATTTCCACTAACTGGCGTGGAGAGAAATAAGGGGTGTTCTTCTCTAAACGCAACTTTTGTTCTACACGGCGCAAGAGCTTAGAACGAAGAGCCGTTTTGATTTCCCATACGCGTTGGTCAGATACCTTATAGATACCCTCAAAGCTCTTAGGGTCGTAGTGGTGTGTTTTGTAGTCTTTGCCAAACACCTCGTTTTCTACTTCTTTCCACAAGCCAGCTGTCCACGTAGGTTGGTGTACCCCATTGGTTACATAGCTAACGTGAAGTTCTTCAGGCATATAACCTGGCCACAAGTCTTTGAGGATTTCTTTACTTACCTCACCGTGTAGCCAGCTCACACCGTTTACTTCTTGCGAAAGGTTCGCTGCGAGGTTACTCATCGAGAATTTCTCGTGTGGGTTTTGCAAGTTTATTTTACCCAAAGCGAGTATTTGTTCCCAATTCACGTGCAATATGTCGGCGTAATTTCCTAAATAAGCGCGTAATAAGCCTTCTTCAAAAGCGTCGTGACCTGCGGGTACTGGGGTGTGAGTAGTAAAGAGTGACGAAGCGCGCACCACTTCCATCGCTTCCGAGAAAGTAAGGTTCTCGTTTTGGATATACTCGCTGAGGCGTTCCAAACCTATAAAGGCAGCGTGCCCTTCGTTGCAGTGGTAAATATCACTGTCGATACCTAGCTTGCGCAACATCTTAATACCTCCTAAACCTAATAACATTTCTTGTTTAAGACGGTTTTCCCAGTCGCCTCCATACAAGTGGTGGGTGATAGAACGGTCGTCTTCGCGGTTGTTCTCAAAATCGGTGTCGAGAAGATAAAGCTCTATACGACCTACGTCCACACGCCATACACGTGCATATAGGGTTCTGCCTGGTAAATCTATTGATATAATCAACCATTTTCCACTCTCATCTGTTACAGGCGTTACCGGTATCTTCGAGAAATCTTGTGCCTCGTAGTCGGCTTCTTGGTTACCTGCTGAAGATAGTTTTTGAGTGAAATAACCATAGCGGTATAACAACCCTACCCCAGTGATTTTGGTTGCCTTGTCGCTGGCTTCTTTTAGGTAATCGCCTGCCAAGATACCCAAACCTCCTGAATAAATCTTCAAGGAAGAATGTAAGCCGTATTCCATACTAAAATAAGAGATAGACGGACTTACCATCTCCGATTTCTTAGCCATATACGCTTGGAAATCACCATATACTTTCGAAAGATTGCGCATAAATACTGCATCTTGCTCCAATTCTTTATAACGAGTAAGTGAGATGCTGTCCAGCAATGCAATAGGGTTCTTACGCACTTCTATCCATTGGGCTTTATCTATGTATTTAAAAACTTCGTAAGCCTCGTCATTCCAGCACCACCAAAGGTTTTTAGCGAGTTCTTCGAGCGGTTGTAAGGCTTCGGGAATTGCACGGTGGATAATCACACTACGCCAGTTAGGCGTGTTCACCACCTTCGATTTCTCTAAATATGCCACTCCATCAGTTTCTACCGGAGGCAGACTCTCCACTCTGTCCTCTATATTTTCAAGAGTGAGTTCATAACATTTTATGTAGTATTGTACTAAGTTCTTCCACAGAGCGATTTCTGATACTTTACCTGCTGTTTCTCGAAGCTCTTGGAAGTCTTGTTCTTTCCTGTCTAATAAATTCTGAATATTCTTAGCAATTGCGCCTACTACCTCACCGTAGTTGCTATCGGTGCGCGGTACTACTTCTATCGCTTTTTGTTTTTCGGGGTAATAATCGTTCACCCACTTGCCAAAACCTGCCAAAGTAGTGGTAATGGTAGGCACTTTAAAAGCTAAACTTTCAAGCGGTGTATAGCCCCAAGGCTCGTAGTACGATGGGAAAGCGGTGCCGTCTAACCCGATGAGCAAGTCATAATAAGAAAGGTTGAACACCCCGTCGTTGCCATTGAGATAACTTGGACAGAAAATCACTTTCACCTTATCTTCCTTCCGATTGAAGAGCTGTTGCTCATAAATACGAGTCATTATCGCATCGTGATACACATCAGGGAGAATATGGGTAAGGTGCTTTTGTTCGTTTTCGGTAGTTTGCTGAGGGTTGTGCAAATTGTTTAGCAATCCTTGGTTAGGCGCATCGTGAGCTGTAGGAATTAAGATGTAAGCCAAAAGCTCTTTCTTGTTATTAGAATTCCTATTCAGTGCTCCCAAGGCATCAATAAAGGCATCGATACCCTTGTTGCGGAACTCATATCTACCGCTGATAGCTACAATTTTGGTATCCTTGCTAATAGGTTGGGTTACCAAAGCCTGTGCTACGCTGATAAGACGCTGTTTAGCTTCTGCACGCTTCTTATCAAAATCTTTTTCAGCTGGTACTATGGCGTCGTTGAAGCCATTAGGCGTGATGATATCAGTTTTTCTACTGAGGAAGTGCAATGCCTCTTGGGCAGTAATTTCGCTTACCGTAGTGAAGCAATCGGCTACTTTGGTAGTTTCTTTTTCGAGGAAGTGTTTGTGTTGTACCCCAAACCGATAGGCCATTTCTTCGGGTTTGTAGTTCTTCATATCGTTGTAGAGCGGATAACCATTGCCGGCAATCGCACGACCTACTACGGTAGCGTGAGTAGTGAATACCGAACCTATTTTAGGCATTTCTTCTTCCAAATAGAGTAGCGCACTACCGGTCATCCATTCGTGGAAATGGCAAATCACGTTTTCGCGTGAAGCAGTGTTGAACTTCACAAAGCTCTCAATCACCTTCCCTACTGCATAACCAAAAAGCACCGACTCTACGTAATCCCACGGACTGTTGTAAGAATCGAGCTTATAGTTATCCCAATAATAGCGCAAAATCTCGTTTTTGGCACTTACATAATGAGAGAAATCTACGAGAATTACTATGGGGTTGCCTTCTATATTCCAATTCCCCACACGCACGCGCAAGCCCTCAGAAGTAGCTTTAGCACGCCACGATTTGAAGAGTTCGGGATTTTCTACAAATTCTTTATTTTCGTTGTGTTGCCAAATATCGGGACCAATCAGAATGTATTTCCTTCTGAATTGTTTCGCAATACTCGGAGCTTTTGTGGTAATCACTGTGTGAATACCTCCTACTTTGTTACATACTTCCCAACTGGTTTCAAACACATAGTCAGGATTAATTTTCTTTGTATTACTCATTATATTTAGTGTTTAGTCGTTAGTTGTCAATTTTTAGATGTTTTATGTATCATTAGTTTCAAACAATACCATTTTTCAATCGCTTTCCCCTCATTTCAGTTCCCCTTATAATATTACCTTCTTCATCTGTTATTTGTCATTCGTCAATCGTCACTCGTCATTATAATATTATCTTCTTCATCTGTTATTCGTCATTCGTCAATCGTCACTCGTCATTTCTTCCTTTTTTCATCATACTCCCCTCCTAGTACCTAAGGCCTTAGGCCTAATGCCTATTTCTCTTTCTTTCGCCTCGAAACCCTGTTTTTATCATTTTTTGCATTGTTATATTATACTATTAATCAATTAATTATATACCCTTTCTATACCAATCGTCCAAGATTCGTATAAGCTTCCTATAAGCTACCTATAAGCTAACTACACCCTTCCAATACCCTTTTTTCATCAAAAATCCTCTCACACTACTTCTGAAATACTTCGTTATCTTTTGAATCGTCCAAAAGGCTACTTTTTATACCAAACAAAAAAAGTACCTTTACAAGCAACGTTGCAAAGGTACAAAGTTTTTTTTGATTATAATACTATTTTCAGGAAAATAAATTTTAGCTAAGAGATATAAAACAAATCTTTTAATCTCCAAAACGTATCCCTATAGAAAAAGGATACTCGTTTACAGGATTGTTGCGGAAAAGAGGAGCGAGGCTATATCGAGCGTAAAGCACACAACTTTTATATCCTAAATGCGCCGAAAGTCCATATACCCAAGGGCTGATATTTAAGTCCTCTCTTATAACATTTTTATGAATAGAACCATCGTCATATCTTATTTTCTGACTGTTGCCTATAGATACCCCTACATAACCCCCAAAACCTACTCTGAAACTGTCGTGAACAGGATAAATGGTTACTCCGTTCTTAGTTTTAGGAGGTGTAAAATCAAATTCGAAGTCCACAGGCACAATGAGGTAATTGGTACGCAATTTCGATTTGTTAAGTTTATTAGCAGTATACTCCACCGATTTTGTTACGCCGTTTTCTCTTACAAAGTACTCGCTCTCTTTGAATTTGAGCCCGTCGTGCATCCAGGCAATTCCATAGTTGATATGCAACAAATTGTTCGTTTTAAGCAAGCGAAACCCTGATGTAAAGCCCAATTCAAACGATTTAGAACCTAAGGGTTTAAAACGATTATCACCAAAGCCATTGCTACTGTTTAGGTTGTGAAATCCTACTGCTACATAAAGCCCTATTTCGTCTAAGGCACGATAGGTATTCACTTTTTTCTCTTCTTTCTTGCGGAAAATAGTTTCTAATTCTTCCATTGCGCGCTTATATGCATCCGATTTAGCTGTGGTAACCGTATTGGTTTGGGTTTCTGTGGAGGCTGATGTCGCTCCTTCACGTATGAGTTTCGCTAAATGTTCGGCTTCAGCAGCCGTCTTTTCTTTGATATTCTTCTCGGTAGTAGCCGTGAGCTCTTCTTTCATCTGCTGACTCAGTTCTTCACTGATTTTCTTCTCTTTGAGCAACTGATTTACGGCTGAAAGTTTCTTTTTGAGCGTTTCTTTTTCTGCAAATACAATGGAGTCTATCGTGTATTTCGATTTTTTGATAGCTTCTTTGGAATGGTCTTGTGCGAAGGTGACGCTTGTCGCCAACAAGCAAATCACCCATAAAAAATGTAATGTTCTCATTTTGATATTTATTTTTAGTCTTTATTGTTTAAAACAACGCGTGTTCCTACTTCTTTTAGTAGCCTTTCAGCTAATAGTTTTACCCTGTTTCTAAGCAAGTCCCTTTCAATGGTGTTAAAAGTAGCATCTTGCTCGTATTTTTGATTCACATATTGGTTGAGTTGAGCTTGAGTAGTAGCGATAAGAGCTAAATCTTCTGCCGATAGTTGCTGTAAATCCCCTGCTATTTGCTTTTCCATCTGTTTTGTAATTCTGGTTTCAATAGCATCAGCAGTATACTCGGCAAAAAGAGTATCTACCTCGTTGATATCGAGGAGGGCAGAAGAAGCTATGGAACTCTTAGCAGCTGGCAAAGCTCTAAAATTCTTATGGACTATGGGAACTTTGGGAGTTTCAGTTATCGTAGTAGGAGTGAAAGTAGTATCAACAGATGATACGTTTTCTTTTTCTGTGGTTACAACTACTACTTTCTGCGATTGATATTCAGGGCTTGTATTGGTTTGTTGCTGTTGTAACAAATACCCTATCCCGAGGCACAATAGCAAGCAGGCAGCTATGGCGTAATACCACACTTTTCGGCTTTTGTGTTTTGCTTGTTGGGCTTCACTCTCGGCTAATTGCGCCTCTAACTGTTCCCATAGGGTAGGTGAGGGGGTGATTTTCCGATACCTAAATAGGCGTTGTATGCTATCTTTCCACATTTTTTAAGCTCTTTTTTTATAGTTTGTAACGTATTGTTGTAAAAGTTTTTTGGCATAAGCCAATTGCGATTTAGAAGTGCCTTCACTAATACCTAACTTCTCTGCTATCTGCTTGTGAGATTCATTTTCAAACACATAAAGGTTAAAAACGGTACGACAGGCAGAAGGAAGTTTATCTATAAAGGCTTGTATCTGCTCATCGTTAAAAGATTCATTGTCTAACTCACTCTCGTCGATAGTGTCGTAAGTATCGCTCCAATCGGCGAAGGATAGCTTTTGGGCTTTGCTTTTGAGAAAATCTATACATTCATTTACAGTAATCCTGCGTATCCACGCATAGAAGTGCTCTTGTTCTTCATATTTAGAGAGACTGGTAAATATCTTGAAAAAGGCTTTCAGTAGGGCATCTTCGGCGAATTGCAAATCATTAATGTACAGCCTGCACACACTCAGCAAAGCAGGGGCGTACTGGTCGTACAACTGCTTTTGCGCTAAGCGGTCGTTGCGCTGAGCTTTCTCGATGAGACGATGGTCGATTTGCATTTTTCTTTAAATGATGAATGATTTATTCTTTTTAAGGTTCAAATTAAGTACGATGTAGAAAAACAGGAGATTGTTCAACTTCATCGGTTACGGCAGTTTGATTGTACAGCCCTTTCCTATGTTGTTTTTTTTAAACCATCCTTGAGGCACTTCAAGAGCATAACGCACAGGTTCCGATGAGTCCACACTTTGATGGCTGAACGGTGTCATATCGCGTGTTTCGCGAATTTCGCCATTCGAGTTAATGAACGCAATCGAAAGGGGAGTAGGTGTATCTTTCATCCAAAAGCTTAACTTTTCGTCTCTTTTAAAGATAAAAAGCATACCCGTTCCTTCGGGAATATTCTCACGCCCCATATAACCTTTTGACATCTCTCGTATGGAGCGAGCAAGCTCAACTCTTATGGGAATGGTCTTGCCGTCAAGATTGGTAATGGTCAAATCCCTCTCTTCAAACTCAAGCGTGAGTGCTGAACAAGCGCTAAAAACAAGGTAGCACAATAGGATAACTCCCATCAACAATAGTTTAGCAGATGTAAATATTTTCTTTTTCATAAGTCCTCCAATTTGCCCTTATAAACGAAGAAAAAATAAAAAGGTTGGAAAATAATTAGAAAATTTGCTAATTAGCAAATTATTTAACTTTGGCAAAGTTGGTCTTTATTGTTTGATGATGTCGTAGCCTTTTACAGTAAAGGGAATTCCGAAGCCTCCATTCACTTGCCTGATTGTATTATCAGGGAAGCGTAACCAGCACTTGTTGGTAGTGGCGTTGAAGGTAATAGTAGCATCATCTTTACCTCTCACTTCCACAAACTGTACACCTACCCACATTTCGCCTTTGGGTACTAATACTGATAGCTTATGAGTGAAAGTTTGTGGGTTATCAGAAGGAAATAAATGAATGTAAATAGGTTCTTTGATAAGCGGAGTGAAGTTTTTGTGCTCCTTATCGGTTTGGTACACTACTACGCGCAAGACTGCCATATAAAAGGTACTTTTCCTAATCTCAATACTGAACTCGGTAAGCTGAGTGTCGTTAGAAAGCGAAATGAAATCGCCTAATTCTGGGAGGACGCCACCGTGTTGCTGAAAATACTGTTTCATTTCGCCGTAAAGAGTAAAAGGGGTAGTTACTCCTTTACTTTTTACATAGCGTATTTTAGGTGTTTTCATTGTTAGGGTAGTAGTGGGAAGGTTAATTACTGCTTCGGTGAGTTGCACTTCTTTTTTGATATCACGATAAGCTAATACTTTATGTTGATAGCTCAAATGTGAAAAATAAATGCTATCAGTGGGCTTTGCCCCGAGCTTTTCGAGCGAAAAGTAACCATTTTCATCGCTAATAATACCTTTATTGGTGCCTACTATGCCTATATTTACGTATTCAACAGACTCGTGATGCTTGTTTACCACTCTTTGTTGAGCAAAACAAGGAAGCGCAAAAAGTATCAGCTGGAAAAGGAGGAAACGTTTTGTCATATACTACTAAAATTTTATACCTATTGAAAAAGGGTGTATATTGTTAGGGCTATTTTCGAATAAGGGAGCTAAACTGTATTTAGCGTAAATCGAAAACCATTTGTTGCCCACTTGAGCTGATAGTCCGTAGGTGAATTTATTTACTTTCAAACCATTGCGAAGAAATAGTTTTAAATGGTCGTCTCCCTCAGTGTATTTTATCTTTTGGTTTACATCGATGAGTGCGCCAAAGTAAGCGCCTCCTCCTATATGTATTTTTGACTTAAAATTCTTTTGTAATTCAATAG
Organism: Capnocytophaga sp. oral taxon 324 str. F0483; assembly: GCF_000318315.2. Lineage (NCBI taxonomy): Bacteria > Pseudomonadati > Bacteroidota > Flavobacteriia > Flavobacteriales > Flavobacteriaceae > Capnocytophaga > Capnocytophaga sp. oral taxon 324. The sequence goes on from NZ_KB291504.1 coordinate 47,052, forward strand.
GCAAGATGAGGTAATTAACACGCAGTTTAGCTCGGTCTAAAGGCTTAGAAAAAGGTACTAATTTTGTGTCACCATTTTCTGAAATGAGATAATTATTACCTTTTATGTTCAGTCTATTGCTTTGCCACACTAAGCCGTAATTGAGGGAAAGTTGTTTCTTTTTATACAATTGAGAGGTAAAAGCAAGTCCTAATTCTGTATTTAAATAGGGGTTAAAGTAAGTTTTATCATTGGTTACAGACTGTAATCCGATAGCCAAATGAATAGCTACTGTAACTCCGTGTTTATTTTCATTATATTTATTGGGCAATGAATCTAACTGTTGAACAGTTTGTATATAGTTTTCTTTTGGCTCAGTAGATATAAGACTATCGAGCGTTGCGTTTTTTTGCAGGGTGTCCATACTGAGTTCAGTAGCCTTTTGCTGGATAAGAGCAGATAGACGTAAGCCTTCTTTATAGGTTTTCTGTTTAGTGCTCAGTTCGCTTGCTTCCTTAATCTCTTTGAGCATTTTTGCACTTTGCTCTTTGGTAATCTTGCCCTCTTTTAGCGACTGCTGAACGGCTGCTTCTCTCTTGTAAAGAAGTAGTTTTTCAGTAGCTACTATAGAATCGATAGTATACTTAGATTGCAAGATTTCTTTTTCAAAAGGATTTTGAGCCAAAAGAGCTGATACTGAAAGGAAAGCAATAAGTGATAAAAACTGTTTCATAGAAATGTCTTAATTTGTTCATTAACAATCGGTAAATTGAGGGCAAAGATAGAGAGAAATCAGTAAATTGACAAATTAGAAATTTTAAAAACGAGTTGTTCAGGCAGTTTGATTAGCAAATTATTTGTACTTTTGTAGCCTTAAATCATTAGCTCATCGGTAAATTTAAAATGCTTACACTCATTCGTTTTATAAAGAATTGGACACTGCCTATTTCTATGGGCATAGGCGCTTTGGTATATCTCATATTTTACTACGTGCCTGCACTGGATACTCTCTCACAGAAACTTGCTCCTACGTTCGACACTATACTGCCTCTGTTTATGTTCCTGATACTGTACGTTACTTTCTGCAAGGTAAACTTTAAAAAGTTGTTGCCTGTACGATGGCACTTTTGGGCAAGTCTATTCCAAATCGTTCTGGTAGCAGCGATTGTAGGGGTGATTCTTTATTTTCGGATTGGTGGGAAGGAGTTGATACTCTTGGAGAGCATTCTTGCTTGTGTGATAGCCCCTTGTGCCGCAGCTGCAGCCGTAGTAACCTTAAAACTTGGGGGCAATTTGGAACAGATGACCACCTACACTTTCCTCTCTAATCTGCTTTGCGCCCTACTGATTCCGATTTGTTTTCCGCTGATAGAACCTGCATCGGAGTTTACTTTTTGGACTGCTTTCTCGCTCATAATGCAGAAAGTGTGTTTGGTGTTGGTTGTGCCTATGTTCTTAGCACTACTTACCAAGAGTGTACCACAACTTCACCGCTTTCACCAATGGCTGATAAACATTCCTGACCTCTCCTTCTACCTTTGGGGTTGTTCACTGATGATTGTTACCGGTACGACTCTTAAAAATATCTTCCACGCACAATCGGGGATAGGTTTTTTATTGCTCATTGCTTTTTTGGGGTTACTATTATGCCTAATGCAATACGCTATTGGGCGGTATATAGGTCGGTTTTTTGAAGCTTCGATTGAGGCAGGACAAGCCTTAGGACAAAAGAATACGGCTTTTGCCATTTGGATAGCTACCACCTACCTGCACCCTCTTTCCACCGTAGGTCCTGGCTGTTATATTTTGTGGCAGAACATTATTAACTCAGTAGAAATTTGGAAAAGAGGAAAGTATAAGGCTTAACCCTTTGAAATAAGGTTAAGTAAACGTCTTATAAGAATGAAATTTCGAATATTTACCTATTAAAACCATACAGAGAATTTTATTACTATCTACACCGAAGTTATACCGAACCCACAGTGGGTCTACAGTGGGTCTACAGTGGGTCTACAGTGGGTCTACAGTGGCTCTACACCGAACGATAGGCAGTCTTAAACCGGAGAGCAGATGGGCACATTTGCATTTAAAGGCCTCACCCCCGTTCCCCCTCTCCCAAGGAGAGGGGGCAATCCATAAAAGCGACTTTTTTAATAAAAAACATCTTATATTTCTTACTATTATAGACATTATTCTCAGGATATATAGACCGTTGTTTTAAAAGCGAACGCCGGTGGAGAGCAGATGGACACATTTGCTAATTCAGTAAATGTTTTATAATTTTGCAGTACTAATTAACAAAAGGACAAATTAACTAATAGACCTATGGCAAAAATAAAAGACAACTTAGCAATGCAAGGCATCTCGGGGAAACTCGGCAACCAAGTAGTATACCGCAGAGTAGGCGATAAGATTATTGTTGTTGCTAAACCCCGCCGAAAGCCTACTACTCACCCTACTCTCATCTCGCAAAATAACCGATTTAGGCTCGCTAGCACCTATGCCAAAAACGCTTTGCAAGACCCTGTTCTGAAAGACTTATATACGGCAGAAGCTAAACGACGTGGTGTTATCAACGCTTATAATATGGCAGTGTCCGACTATCTCAAAGTTCCTGAAATTAGGCACATCGACACCGAAGCCTATACAGGTACCCAAAAAGGAGAGCTTATAACCATTGAAGTAAGTGATAATTTTAAGGTTGTTCAGGTGAAAGTAACGATATCGCACGGTGAGGAAACCGTTGAAGAAGGCAATGCCGTACTTACCGCTGACATTTGGCAATACGCTACTACTGCCCTGAACCCTGCTCTTTCAGGTAGTAAGATAGTAGTTACAGCCCTCGATAGACCCAATAATAGAGTTACCAAAGAGAAATTTTTAGGTAAAAGATATTAGCAAATTAGGAAATTAGAGAATTAGGGAATTAGGGAATTAGAAAATGAAATCCCCGTATGCAAACAACCTGTGTGGCTCGCACCACGGGGATTTTTGTCAATATATTAGCTAATCAGCAAATAATTACTATCTTTGTAGCCTAAACAACAATGAGTCTAACAACTAAGAACTAAAGACTAACGCTTATGAACAATATCTTTTCTCGTCTCCTTGCAGGAGAAACCATTTCTTTCTTTGACCCCGATTACCACTTCATTCACGAGGCTTGTGCCGAAAGCAAAAAACTTCTTGTACGCCTCAATAACACTGCCGACACTACTGAAACAAAGCAACTATTACAAGAGCTCTTTGGCAACCGAATGCACGAAACCGCTGTGATTACTACCCCTATTCACCTAAATTACGGTAGGAATCTCCGCATAGGGGCGCATACCTTTATCAACCACGATTGTTCGTTCCTCGATTTAGGCGGTATTACCATTGATGAAGAGGTGATGATAGCCCCTAAGGTTACTATTTCCAGCGAAGGACACCCCGTGGCTATCGCCAACCGCCAGAGTTTGAGTGTTGCCCACGTGCATATTTGTAAGAACGTATGGATAGGCGCAGGGGCTGTAATTACCGCTGGGGTTACCATAGGTGAAAACTCGGTAGTAGCGGCTGGCGCCGTTGTTACCAAAAAAGATGTACCTGCTAATGTAGTAGTGGCAGGCGTACCAGCAAAAATAATTAAAGAACTAGAAAATTAGTAAATTGGCAAATTACATTCAACATTCAGGTATTTTTATATCGCACTTTACAGAGGACGAAACCTCGTGTGTGCCTGTAGCTCAATACCATTCCCTCACTTACCTATACGGTGGAGAAATGGAGTTTGACCTATTGGGTAAAAAGCACTATGCTCATAAAGGCGATTGTGTGTTCTTACGTCGTAACCACCAAGCACAATTTACCAAGCGCACCTTTAAGGGAGAACCTTACAAGGGAATTTCTATCTGTCTAAGTAGGGAAGTACTGCACAACTACTTTACCGAACACCATAATGATTTCCCTACCACTATTCAGCGTACTGAGATAGACTTGGCGGTCATTCCTACTACCGAAAAGATAAAAGCCTTTTTTGACTCTATATTGCCTTACTGGGAACACACACCCTCCGAGGCTTTTGTACAAGAAGTACTACACCAAACTATACGCCTACTTACTACCTATAACACGAGTTTTTACCCTATCCTCTTCGACTTCTCCGACCCTTGGAAAATAGACCTAATGGAGTTTATGAACCGTAACTACCAATATCCTCTTTCTCTTAGTGAGTTTGCCAAATATACGGGTAGAAGTTTAGCAACCTTCAAACGTGATTTTGCTAAGTTTAGTCCGCTTACACCACAAAAATGGCTTATCCAGCGCCGACTCAAAGAAGCCTATCACAAAATCTTCGACCAACACCAAAAAGCCAATGAAGTATATTTAGAAGTAGGTTTTAAAGATATTGCCCATTTCTACCATTCATTTAAAAAGTTCTATGGATTTGTTCCCTCTGTTAAGTGAAATTCCTGAGCGTCCTGCACTTTGAGCCTCTCAGACAATAATCTTTTGCAAAACCACCGTACCTTTGCACCGTGAAACTTAAAGATTACATAAGTATGAAAAGAATCATTTTAACAATTGCAAGTAATTTGGCTATGGCTTCTTGCCAAAACAAACAAGTGAACAACACCGAAAATACACAAACAGAAGCTCAACCCTCTAATACCGAAAACACTATGACACTTACACAAGAATGGGATAAGATATTCCCTAAATCAGAAAAAGTAGACCACCGCAAAGTAACCTTTAAAAACCGCTATGGCATTACCCTCGTTGCCGACCTCTATACGCCTAAAAACACTCAGGGTAAACTCGCTGCTATTGCTGTATCAGGTCCTTTTGGAGCAGTGAAAGAACAATCATCTGGACTTTATGCTCAAACCCTTGCCGAGCGCGGTTTTGTAACCCTTGCTTTTGACCCCTCTTTTACTGGCGAAAGCTCTGGCGAACCTCGCAATATGCCCAGTCCCGAAATCAATACTGAAGATTTCAGTGCTGCTGTTGATTTCTTAGGCTCTTTGGAAAATGTAGACCGCGAGCGCATTGGTATTCTCGGCATCTGCGGTTATGGTGGTTTTGCTCTCAACGCGGCACTTTCCGATACTCGTATCAAAGCGGTAGGCACCAGCACTATGTACGATATGACCCGCATATCGGCTAATGGCTATGAAATAAAAATGACTCCCAATGCACAAGGCACTTACGACCGTGCGCCAGGTAATACTCCCGAAGCACGCCGCAAGATGAAAGAACAAATGAACAATGCACGCTGGGAAAGTGCTAAAAAAGGCTATGCTTCCTACTTGCCTAATAACCTTGATCCTAAAACTATCACCCCCGAAACACCTAAATTCATTGCCGAGTATGCCGATTTTTACCGCACTGAGCGCGGTTTTCACCCTCGTGCTGTAAACTCTAACCCTGAACACTCTTGGGCTGATACCGGTATGTTACCCCTTATCAATATGCCTATCTTGCACTACGCAGCCGAAATGCAAACCCCTGCCTTGCTCGTTCACGGCGAAAAGGCACATTCGCGCTATTTCAGTGAAGATGCTTACAAACAAATAGGTAGTAAAGACAAAGAGCTGTACATAGTACCTGATGCTACCCACGTAGATTTATACGATAACAAAGCAGGCAAAATACCTTTTGATAAGTTTGAAGAGTTCTATAAAAAGAATTTGGCTAATTAAGTCGTAACACGAGTCGTAACACGAGTCGTAGCACAACAAGCAATAAATAAAATTCACTCGGACTTACCCCTAAATGTTGTTGTACAAAGCGAGAAAAATAGGCGGAGGAAGAAAAGCTAAAAAGATAAGGAAAATTTGTAAAAACTACCGACTTTTGTCTAAGAATCTGTTCAAAATACCGCCGTATACCTTTGTGACGATTTTTTTAGTGAATATGAATATGAAAAAAATTATTATCTTTGCAATGGTACTCTTAACAGTGACGATGAGTGCCCAAGTAAAACAACAAAATACAATAATACAATGAAAAAAGAAGCCAAGAAACAAACAGCAGGGCGTGACCGTCTCGGCGATTTTGCCCCTAAATTTGCCCAATTGAATGACGATGTGCTCTTCGGGCAAGTGTGGAGTCGTGAAGGAGAACTTTCTCCTCGTGACCGCAGTATGGTAACCATCGCTACCCTAATAGGTAGTGGAGCCCCTGAATTTACTATCAAAGCCCACCTTACTGAGGGTAAGAAAAACGGCATCAGCAAAGATGAAATAGCCGAGGTGATTACTCATATTGCCTTTTATGCGGGCTGGCCTAAGGCGTGGAGTGCTTTCCTTGCTGCCAAAGAAGTCTACGCTAATGAAATCGATGCCGACCCTAGCAGAGGCAGTGCAGGATATATCTTTGCACTTGGTGAGGCTAATTCCCCCGAAAACAGCAAACACTTTTCTGGTAAAAGTTATTTGAATGTATTGGTTGCTCCTGATAAGAAAAACAGTATTTTGGTTGCCAATGTTACTTTCGAACCCTCTTGTCGCAACGATTGGCATGTGCATAGTGCCGAACAAATACTCTTGGCTACCGAGGGTACAGGTTGGTATCAGGAATGGGGCAAGCCTGCCCAACTACTGCAAAAAGGCGATGTGGTAGTAGTTCCTGCAGGGGTAAAACACTGGCACGGGGCTACCGCTGAAAGTTGGTTTGCTCATTTAGCTATAGTGGATGTACAAAAAGCTAAAACTGAATGGAAAGAACCTGTAAGTCAAAAAGATTACGAGAAATTAGGCGCTAACTGCACAGATAATTAACTAAAAATAAGATTTACAAATGAAAAACATTGAATTAAACAACGGGGTACAAATGCCCCTATTGGGGGTGTATACCAAGTAAACCCTGAAGAATGTGAGCGTTGCGTAAGCGATGCTATTTCGGTAGGCTTTTGCTGAAGGTAGAAACGATTTCTTTGCTAATCCTACTCTTAATGCTATTGGCGAAAAGTATCACAAAAGTGCTGCCCAAGTAGCTTTGCGCTATCTCTTGCAACGCGATATAATCTGCATTCCTAAGTCGGTGCGCAAAGAGCGTATGGAACAAAACCTTAATGTTTTTGACTTCCAACTCTCAGCAGAGGATATGAGCCAAATAGCCACTCTCGACACCAAGCAAACGCAGTTCTTCTCTCACAGAGATCCTGCTTTTGTAGAGATGATACTACAATATGGTAATTAACTTGCTGCACAATATGTAATAAAAAAACTCTCCGTGGTGCAAACAGCCTATGCGGCTCGCATCACGGGGAGTTTTTTTGTCAATTATCAATTATTAATTGTCAATTATTTTGTATCTTTGTGTCATCAATAAATAAAGTAAAGCTAATCGATATTATGAATAGACGTAAATTCTTTCAAACCACTGCCCTCAGTGGGGGACTTTTAGCAGTTCCGTCACTAATGAGTTTCTTACCTGAAAAAACTACTGATAGCAATGTTGTAGCAACAGGATGTAACCTTAAAATTAGATTGGGAGATTTGGAGCTCTTTCTCCTATCTGATGGATATATGAACGTCACTCCTCCTCAATCTATCTTTGCCCCTCAAATACCTAAAAAGGACTTTGTAAACCAGATGCAAAAACTGTATCTCAACCCCGAACTGATGCAGATGTCGGTGAATATATTGCTTATAAAATCGGCTAATAAGTATATCTTAATCGATGCAGGTAATGGGAAACATTCTGGAAAAACCAATATAGGAAGACTCCCCGAAAATCTCATAAGGATAGGTGTTTCTCCTTCTGATATTACTGATGTATTTATCACTCACGCTCACGGCGACCATATTGGGGGACTTACCACTCCTGATGGCAAACTCACTTTCCCTAATGCGCAATGTTATATCAACAAAAAGGAGTACGACTTTTGGCTATCACCTAATCCCGATTTTTCTAAAACTAAATATAAGAGAACGCCCCAGCAGTTAGAACAATACTTAAACTATTCGCGCAATATTCTCAAAGCTCTTGGCAATCATCTGCACTTCTTCAGCGCAGGTGATACTCTTTTTGGGATATTAAAAACCGAGTTAGCCGAAGGACATACGCCGGGACACACGCTTGTAACTATCATCTCAGAGGGACGTTCGTTAAAGCACTTAGCCGATACGGTTCACTCGCCTTTGCTCATTGCTAAACCCGATTGGGGTGTGTTGTGGGATACTGATTATCAGCAAGGTATTCACACACGCCTACGCGTACTCGAAAACTGCTACAAAGAGCATACGCTTATTCTTGCAGAGCATTTACCTTTCCCTGGTTTGGGATATATAGGCAAAGAGAAGGACTACCGATGGGTGCCTTTTTCTTATGCTTCTCCTGAAGATGTAATCATTTAACGAGAACAAATCACAAATAAAATTCTCGTATGCAAACTACTTATACAGAACGCACTACAGGGAGCTTTTGTTAATCGTTAATTGTCAATTATTAATTATATAGTAAAGATTTTCTTACTGTTCGAAAGTATTGGAACAAACTAAAAGAACGACTAAAAGAAGAGGGAAATGAAACGGTGTCAAATTGTCACCAGTTGAAATTAGAAGCTGCTGATGGTAAAATGCGACTTACTGATAAAGCTAAAGACTACCTTAAAATTGAGGAGTCATAGCACAATACGCAAGTTGTAGCACAACAAGCAATAAATAAAACTTCCTGTGGTGCGAGTCGCACAGGCAGTAATTATAGGGAGTTTATTAGCTAACTTGTTAATTAACTAATTATTACCTTTGCAGTAGCACAACAGTAAATAGCCTCATCTTTCACTTATTCAGCAGTGATTAGACAGATGTTTTACACTATTATTAGACTTAGATGATGAAAGCTTCGTAAGTAACACCCAGCAGACTTACAAATGCAAATATCAAAGAATAACAATGACACATAACTTATTTCAAAATATCTACAAACACCCTCTGATAGGGGTTCAAGAACTACAACAGATACAAAAAGCCCATCAGCCTATTGCTTTTCGCAAAGGCGATTTTATCTTGCGCAAGGACGAAATAGCTCGTGGTTATCTCATCTTGCAGAGAGGAGTTGCTCGCGCTTTTGTATATGACTATGAAGGGAATGATATCACTACCGACTTCTTTTGTGAAGGTGAAATTATCGTGCAAGAACTTTCTCTTTTTAAGCATTTACCTTCTGCTGAAAATATCCAAGCCCTTACTGATTGTGAGGGGTGGCATATAGATTATGACCGTTTCCAAGAACTTTATCACAGTTTGAAAGGATATTCGGAATGGGGGCGACTCTTTATGACAGAGAAATTGTTTGAGGCAAAAAAACGTTCCCTTGAAATGATTACACTCCCTGCCAAAGAACGCTATATGCAGTTTATAAAGGAAAAACCCAGTGCTATAAAGTACGCCCCCTTAAAACATATAGCTACTTATTTAGGCATTACAGATACTTCACTGAGTCGTATCAGGAAAGAAATGTGAAAATCTTGTCTTATGGCAAGATTTTTTTAGTTTGAAGGCAGTACTTTTGCCCCCGATTTCTAAAAAATATTTAAAAATGACAAAAACAAAACACTTTGATTTTCTTTTATCCATTCGCAAAAACCTATTGACTTACTTAGATAATCTCACTCCTGAACAATTAGATTATATCCCAACAGGTTTTTTTAACAACATCTTTTGGAATATAGCACATTGTATTGCTGTACAGCAATTCTTATGTTATCAGCTCAGTGGAAATAAACTGCTAATCAGCACTGATTTTTTAGAGAAATACAATCGTGGTACTTTTCCTCAAAAGATTACACCTTCAAAGGAAGAAATCTACCAAGTGAAGGAATTGTTACTCAGTACAGTCAATCAATTACAAGAAGATTATCAAGGAAGGCTATTCAATGAGTTTCCAACGGTTAAGGTAGGTTTATTTTCTATTGATACTATAGAAGATGCTATGTATGTAAACAATATGCACGAATCGAGACATTTGGGAACTATAGTAGCTTTAAACTATTTTAGTTCAAAAATCTAATATAAAATGGCTTATAGTATAACACTTGCGAATAGAGTTCGCGAATATTTAGCAAAAATTCCTCATATTACGGTGGAAGAAAAAGCGATGTTTGGCGGTTTGGCTTTCTTGGTGAATGACAAGATGTGCATCAATATAGGAGAGGATACCTTAATGTGTAGGTTTGACCCTGAGCAGACAGAAGAACTCGCGGAAAGGCAGGGCTTCTCGCCAGTGGTAATGAGAGGCAAAGAACTCTCTGGCTATTGCTATGTAGACCCTACGGGGTACAACCAAAAAAAAGACTTTGACTTTTGGTTACAACTCTGTTTAGAGTTCAACAGCAAAGCAAAGAGTTCTAAGAAAAAGAATTTAGCTAATTAAGTCGTAACACGAGCGTAGCACGACAAGCGTAAATAAAACTCCCCGTGGTGCAAACTGCCTATGCGGCTCGCATCACGGGGAGTTTTCGTCTTTCGTCATTCGTCTCTCGTCATTCGTAACTTCCTCAGCCATAAACCTACGCCAAGGTATAACAGACAAGGAATAATGCCTGAAACGGGCGAAATGAGTATCTCTCTACCTGCTTCAATGAGAATGTGCTTGTCGTATATCAAACTGTTGATAGTGGTATCCTCAATAGCGTGCATCCACACCCCAGGCCATATCGACTTTGTAAGGCGGAAAAGTTCGGTATACATCACCGTCCACGAGGTGCAGCACACCAATGCCATTATACAAAAAGTAACCTTATCATAAGGGAATACAGCAAATATCTGTTCGGGTTTTATGAAGTAGAAAAAGTAAGGCCAATGCCACGAACACCACACTACCCCCACAATGAGGTAGAGCCACACATCTTTAATATTCAAACTGAGCAAACGGGCGGTAAGATACCCTCGCCACGACGATTCTTCAAAGAAATTCTTTACAAATTCGGCTAATACAAAAATACCAAAGCCCGCAAGATAGTCCGTCCACCGGATTTGCACATCTAACCAGCCCAAAAGCTCCCCTATAAGCAGGGTAACGGCAATCACCGCAGGGTAAATAAGGGTTGCCACCCCATACCAACGCAGGTTTTTCTTGATAAGCGGACGCAATCCTGCATCACGCCAACCATCGCCCATAAAAGCGCGCAATACAAGCCAAGTAAGCAGAGGGGCAACTATAAAAATACCCATTCCGTTAGTACCATTGCTAGTATCGCTAAAATCACCCGTCGTTTCGCCCGTAAGAGTATCTACCCATACGCCCACCCAGCCACAACTAAGGGCTACGAGAATAAAAATACATAAATTCCTAATAGTTCGTGCTTGATTCTTCATCTTTTAAAAATATTTGATTATCTTTGGCGCAAAATTACGCCGGTGCGCATCACTACACAATACTGAATAATAACCATTTTTAAAGATGACAACCGATAAAAGCATAGAGGAAATAGCCCAAGAATACATTTCTTATATAAAAATCTTGGAACAAGCAGGTAGTTTTGCCGTTTTTCTATCGGATAGATTCGGGCATTACTATTATGTAACCGAATATATTGAACCGCCTCAAGAGCTCAATATTGAAAATTTGGTACATCCCGATGATTTAGAGGTGGTAAGAAGAATTGATAAGAAAGTATGGGAGTTTTTAGATACACTCCCCGAAGAAGAAAAGTTGGCTTACAAATACATCTATGAGATAAGAGTGCTCGATAGAGGGAAGTATGTACGAATGATTTACCAAATGCGCATATTAGCCTTTAAAGACGATAATTTTCTTGCAATGGGTATGATAGATCTCGCGCCCGAGCAATCGGCAAACACTTCAGTGCGTTTTCAGATAAAAAACTGCCTTACCGATGAAGTAGTACCTTTTGCTATCGAAAGTGCTACCGATGTCCTGCTCACACCGCGTGAGAGGGAAGTACTCGCCCTTGCCAAAGAAGGAATGTTCAGCAAAGAAATCTCCGAAAAACTGAACATCAGCGTACATACCGTAAACCGCCACCGCCAAAATATCCTCGAAAAACTACAAGTAGATAATATGATTGAAGCTATAAGGTAATAACACAAGGTGTAGCAAGAGTCGTAGCACGACAGGCAATAAAGAAAAATCACTCAGGGCAACCCTAAAAAATGTCAGAACTTTTATTTTGCCAATAAGCAAAAAACCCATACTTTTGCCAATAATTTTAAATGTAAAAATATTATGAAGATTAGAAAAGCATTACTTGTTGAAAACAATGAACTTGTTACTCCTCGTGAGTATGAAGAAATATTTAAAAAATGTAATGACAGAAAAGAAGTTAGATGTTCTTGTGGAGCGAAACTCTCTTTTGTTGAAACACACAAAAGAACGTATAGTAAAGGCAATTCTTCTATCGTGTCAGCTTTCTTCAGAGACAGTAAAACCTCAGTTCATAAAGAAGATTGCCCATACAATATTTCAAATAGAATAAAGGAAATTGTGGCAGAATCACAATGTTTACCCATTGAAAAAGATAAATTTATTTTGAGTTTAAAAGATCTTTACAGCCAAAAAAGTACAAAGACCAATAATAACATACTATCTTATGACAGATATAGCAAGACCATATCTGCTGATAACAAGTACTATAACAATTATTTAAAAACAGTAAGAAATATATTACGTTTAAGAGACGATTTGGAAAGTGATGCCGATTTATCTCAATTTGTATTGTATTTTGGAAAAGAACAAGTCAAATGGAAAGATTTTTATTTTTCTTTTAAGCAATATAAGGGTATCTTAAAAATCATCCACAAAGGCTATCCTATCTGTATTGAAGGGAATATTTTTCACATAGGAGATCAGAATAAACCTTCTCTTTTCTTGTATGGTGAAGAAATAGTAGATGAAGGTAAAGAGAAAACAATTGCAATAAAGTTAGTAAGTAAGGGACTTTCTCTTGTCAAAGATTATCCCAATGGTTGCCACGCAATTGTTTATGGTACAGTAAGTTTAGACAGATATCAAACTTCTACTGATTATCTTAATATAGTTATGTGGATTAATGATTGCAGACAAATCATAAAGGTTGAATAGTAATTTTTTAATAATTTCATTCTTTATCACTTGCTCATCACAAAAAAAATATTACCTTTGCAATGATTTTAAGAATTCATCTAAACACTATTTAAAAGAAACAGAGAAAACAATTACATAAAGACATAAATTAGCGTTTCGCTTTACATTTTCCTTTTATAGAAAACGACCATTTTTTTAAGTAACTAAAGGAAAGTAGAAGTGGAAATGCCTACGTTATAAACGTGGGCATTCCTTTTGCTTTAGTTACTGCCTTTGGTCGGGCTTCTATAAAAGTATAAGGAATGTGCCCGCGTTTTTTTATGTACTTATGTGAACGATAAAGGCGGAACCGAAAAGCCTGTAAAAGAGTAGGATAAAATTTATTTAAATACCAAAACAATGAAAAATTTAATTAAAATCGTATTTACTTTATTTGCTTATCTAATTTCCAATTTTTTAATTGGACAGGAAAAAATATCTATATCCCCAATAGATACCTATAAAATGCTTAATAGAATCTATATAGCACATGCTCCTTTTGCTATCTATGATGTGCAATTACAAGAAGTGAACTATCCTATATATGAAGAAGGAGATGTTCCTACTAAAGAACGATTACTTTTAGAGAAAAAATTATCTTTCTACCAAAAAGACTATGATGAATATAAATCTTCTTGCGATAAAGAAAAACAAAAACTTGAAGAAAAGAGAAGTGTAAGTGAGCTTATTGATAAATATCTTAACTCCAAAGAAAAGAAAGATATAAAAAAACAATATATAGTAGAAGCACAAAATATTATTGATAAATATAGAGTAAAGGCATATTCAGAAAGTGTTGTCAAATTATATAAAGATGGTAACATAATTGATAAAGAAGAATTAGGCTATTACAGAAGTGTTTTTGCTAATTTGGAATTTCAAGAACCTTATAAATCTGATAGAGTACAAAAGTATTTTAATCTCTTGAATAAAATGAAAGAGATTAAATCTACTGAGAAAGGGATTGTTATGTCCGAAAACACCATAAAAAAAGAAATTTTTGTTATTGATACAACAGGTTTGTATTTTAAAGAATTAAATGGAACTTATGAGGTTTTTCCTGAAAAATATCAAATAGTTTATCATAAAAAAAGTAATACAGTTCCAATTGAAATTTTACCTATTTCAGTAAAGGAATCTTTTTTTTCAAATGAGGATTTAGTAAAAATAGACAAACATATGGGTTCTCTTGTGAAAAACACAGAAACAGGACAACTCTATTTATTATATCCTGAAGATTTTCTTGAAAAATTAAAAGAAACCTCGGAAATAAAACAAAATCCTTTTATTTTTGTAAGACAATCAGCTTTGAAATTAGAAAAAGATAAAGGTAAACGATATATCTCAGAGTTAACAAAAATAGAAGAGAAAAGAATATTAGGAATGTATCCTATTCAGGAAATAGATGAAGAACCAAATTATGAAACTTCTCCATATATAAAATTCACCACAATTCCTACTACTGAAAAATTTATAATGATCACAGATTGTTGTCGTGGGTATGGAAAAATTGATGAAGATCTGATTATTCAGAACATAAAAACAAAACAATTGTATTTGGTATCCTCTTTTTCATTGAGAAATTACCAAGATTTAGACAATATGACAAATGAAAGTTTAGGAAGAGGTTTTTTGACAATGGATGTGCCTAAAGAACTAACACCCCAAGAAAAACAATCAGTTCAACAATATCATAGTATGTTGAAAATAGCTTACCAAAAAGGACTACAGTTAAGAAATATACAAAAAAAATATCTTACAAGAACAGGTTTATTTGATCCTTCAAGAGCAACTGCTACTGATAAAGCTATCTATAACAGAATCTTAAAAGAGTTAAAAGCTACCTATAGCAAAATGAGAGATATGACTACTAATAGTAGTGGTACGAGAGATGCTATAGAAAACAGCCTTTCTACAGAAGATGCTGGTGCCTTAGATGTTATAGCTGGCTGGTATTATAGCTACGATATTTAGAAATAAAATTAAAATTCAATAAAATATGAATAAATGGAATGAATTGTGCTTTATAGTAAGCACACATCAAAAAAAGAATACTAAAGAAAATATTCTTCAAGTAGAAATTGAAAATTTCTTAGAAAAGTTGGGTTGGTCAAGAAGACAAGGAGAAATCGTTACTCAAAAGCATATCAGTGTAGGGAGTAATCAAACACTAATCCCTGATATTACTATAGAGAGCAATAACAAAGTTCTTTTTGTAGTAGAGCTAAAACACCCTAATGAACCTGTTGAAAAACATAAGAAACAACTTATCTCTTATATGCGACAGCTAAAACTTCGCTTTGGGGTGCTTTTGGGGGACAAATTTCAATTGTACTATGATGATACTACAGAAGACGGCACAGAAGCTCAAAAAGTATTTGAGGCTGCATTCACTGAGAATAATCCAGAAGCTGAAGAACTACTATCTCTACTTACTAAAGAGCAGTTTGGAAAGGATAAACTTCTTGTCTTTGCTGAAAAACAATTGGAGAAAATACAAGAAAGTGAAGTTATGAATGAAATACAAGAGTATGTGGAAGAACAGCTTTCTCATTTGCAAGATAAACTATACAAAGAACTACAAGAGGAATATGATTCTAAGCTTGTAAAAAAAGTGTTTGAGCATTTGAATATTGCTATCTCACCCATTGCTGTTGAAGAGGTATCTCTGAACAACCTTGACAATACTTCTGTTGAGAAACTGCCTATTGAGTTTGTTCCTAATGATTTAGAAGCTTTTAAAAAATTACTTTTAGAGAAAAAAGTAGGAAAAATAGAGTGGCACTATAACAACGGAAAAGTAGAACACAAAACTTGGAAAGCATCACGATTTAAACAAAAATCTTCTTTGTTAGGCAATGTATATTCACGTCCTGAAGCTAAAAATGGCAAATGGAAAGAATTAGGACTTGCAAAAGTAGTTTACAAAATTGTCTAAACTAATCTCTCGCTAACACTCCCCTTGCAATCTCTCTTTGCTCGGGGATTTTTATTTTCTAACGAAAGAGTTTTATTTAGTGTGATATTAAACTTTTCATTTGGGTAATGCAGTTTTGTTGAGTTCTACCTAACTTTATTGAGGAAAAAATTAGCAAAAACTACCAACTCCTCTGTAACAATTATTTGACAAAAATTGTTTATCTTTGCAGGGTCTAAAAAACTAAAAATAAGAAATACAAATGAAAAATATCCAATTAAACAATGGGGTACAAATGCCTCTATTGGGGTATGGTGTATACCAAGTAGACCCCGAAGAATGTGAGCGTTGCGTAAGTGATGCTATCTCGGTAGGCTACCGAATGATTGATACTGCCCAAATCTACAAAAATGAAGAGGGCGTAGGCAATGCTATTAAGAAAAGTGGTATCGACCGCAAAGAGTTCTTTATCGTTACCAAAGTGTGGATAAGCAATGCAGGCTACGAAAAGGCAAAAGCCTCTATCAAAACCTCTTTGCGCAAACTCCAAACCGATTATATTGATTTGCTACTCGTTCACCAACCTTTTGGCGATTATTACGGCTCTTATCGCGCTATGGAAGAAGCCTACAAAGAAGGCAAAGTGCGCGCTATTGGGGTGAGCAACTTCTATGCCGATAGATACCTCGATTTGGCATACCACTGCGAGATAAAACCTGCTGTAAACCAAATGGAAACACACGTATTCTACCAACAGCAAGACCTCCAAGAGCTAATGAAGAAATACGATACCAAGCTAATGTCGTGGGGACCTTTTGCTGAAGGTAGAAACGATTTCTTTGCCAATCCTACGCTCAATGCTATTGGTGAAAAGTATCACAAAAGTGCTGCCCAAGTAGCCTTGCGCTACCTATTACAACGCGATATTATTTGTATTCCTAAGTCAGTGCGCAAAGAGCGTATGGAACAAAACCTTAATGTATTTGACTTCCAACTTTCAGCGGAAGATATGAGCCAAATAGCTGCTCTCGACACCCAGCAAACGCTGTTCTTTTCTCACAGAGATCCTGCTTTTGTAGAGATGATAC
>NZ_KB291504.1:64108-69579 GCF_000318315.2 Capnocytophaga sp. oral taxon 324 str. F0483
CTTTTGTAGAGATGATACTACAATATGGTAATTAGCAAATTAGCAAATGTGCTAATTAGTAAAATTCCCGTGTGGTACTACCACACGGGAATTTTTAATAAGACATCTAACTTGTATCTATTTGCTAAATTCTACTTCAGCATTTAGTTTAGTTATCTTTTCTTGCAATTTAGTGATGTCTTTTTGCAACTTCTCAATACGGCGATTACTTTTGGCTAAATTCTTGTTAGCCTTACTAGCTTTGCGCAATGCCTTTTGAGCTTTGTTCGCTTTTTTAGCACTTGCCGAAGCCGAGTTGGCATCACTAAAAGCATCCGTACGATTGGTAGCTTCTTCATTAGCTTGTGTAGCCTCAGTTTGCAACGACTGATTATTGGTTTGCTCTTGAGTAAGTTTCATTTGCAATTCGTTGAGCTCAGAATTGAGTTTTAAGGCTTGCTGTTGATTTTCTAAGCGTTTCATCTCTGGTGATTTAGCTGTACCACAGCTCGCTAGCATAAAGGAAGCTAACACTCCCATTAAAAGTACTTTTTTCATAATTATATTATTAATATTTTAATGCCGCAAAGGTAATACATAATTAACAAATGAGCAAATGAGGGAATTAGAAAATTAGTTATCTTTTTTACAAAATCTTACAAGTTGGTCAGTAACCTCTTGCAAATTCTGTTTCCTTACTTTGGTTTTCTCAGTAAAAAGGTCGGTAGTTAGGTTAGTTGCTTGTTTATCAATACTCGCTTTCCAATTGCCTACAACTCTGCCTTCGTGCAGAATAACCGGTTTGAATATACCAAACTTATTATGTGCCTTTGCTTCGTGCTTTTTGTCGAGAGCTACCCAACGGCTTTTATAGCCTATCAGATACTCATCGTACGGCGGAAGCAAATGCATTGTTTTTGTGTAGTCAGTAGCTTCAAAGTTATTGCGATATAGATACATTGGGATATTTTCTACCAAAACTTCTTCTAATTCAGAGGCAATCCCCTCTATAGCTTTCTTACATTGCATTTTAGGCAATCCTGACCACCACGTGAAATCCTCTAATGAGGCAGGTGAATGACTCCTGAAATACTTCTGTGCCAGTCGTTTCAAAGCTTCATCAAGGATAATAACAGTTGTTGTAGGTACTCTTTCGGACAATAGAGCCCAAGTAGCCTCTTTGCCTTGCATTTCCCCAGAACACAAAAGTCCTTCAATTTCAGCACGCAATAATAAGGGGTTGAGCAGTTTGTCTTCAGGTAAAAGCCCTAAAGCTATAAGCCTGTTAGCAATAGCTTTTTTAAACAATGATTTACCTCCAGAGAGCAATTCACATAGAGCGTGTGTTACCTCCTGAAAGTAATTTTGAGTAAACGCTGTACTGATATTCTTTTGCCAAGATTGCAAAGTACTCAGATTGCGTTCCTTGCATAAGGGAAGTAACCAGCCTATATCCGTTTTGCTCACCACTTGCACCGTACAACGCAAGAGATGAAGACGTAAAAGTTCAGCCTTAGCAAAAGCCTCTTGGAGTTGAGCCAATTGCGGGACACTCTGCCGTATACCTATCGCCCAACGGAAATAATTATAATCCTGTGCCTGCATAGCTCCTTGCCACGCTACAATATCCTCAGTTTTTTCATATCGAGGAGAAAGCAACTGCTGATGCAAGAGTCTCAGCGCAATAGCTTCTTGTTTACTTATTGTTCTCATCAACTCACCTGCTTATTAACTAATTGATTCATCTTGGTGAGCGTTTCCTCTATCATCGCCATACGCTTCTTTACTTTCTCTACCGAAGCATCTAACGTGTACCCCTCATCAAGGAGTTCTTTGATGAGGAGTATTTTTTTGATATTCAGGTAATCATACCGGCGATTTTTCCCTTCCTCTTCCGTTAAACTGGTGATAATTCCTTTCTCTTCCCAATAGCGTATTTGTCGGGTAGGGATACCAGTGATTTGTGATACTTCCCCTATGCCCACTACCAATTTCCGCAGAAAATCAAAGTCTAACAAGAGTTCTTTTTATACTTCTTTTGCCATAGATTGTAAATAAATTACGAAATAAGTTGCAAATATACAAATAAATACTTTACCTTTGTATTTTGTAAATAATCTACAATTAAAGAAAATAATTAACGATGAAAAACTTAAACAACAAGAATGCCGTAATTACCGGCGGAAGTGATGGTATTGGCTTAGGAATAGCCAAAGCCTTTGCCCGTGAGGGTGCAAATCTATTGCTCATAGGTAAAGACCCTGAGAAACTACAAAAAGCCCAACAAGCGCTACTAAATGAGTTTGGCGTGCAAGTACACACCCTCTCTGCTGATTTATCAAAAACGGAGACAGTAACTGAGGTAGTGAAAGACATTGAGCGACTGCTGCCTACGGTAGATATTTTAGTAAACAACGCTGGTTTGGGCAAGTTCGTGCCTTTTGAGCAAGTGGACAATACCTTATACGATGCCCACTTCAACCTCAATGTAAAAGCGCCTTATTTCCTTACCCAAGGTCTGTTACCTGCTTTGGTGAAAAGCAAGGGGAATGTTATTAATATCTCGTCGTGTTTTGCGCACCGAATGCTTCCTAACCGCGCAACTACCGTTTATTCAGCTACTAAAGGAGCTTTGGACTCTTTTACCAAGGCGTTGGCTTTTGAAGTGGGACATTTGGGTGTACGCGTAAATGCCATTGCTCCTGGAAATATTTTTACCCCGCAATTCAACCGCAATTTGCAAGCCCTTACCCCCGAAAAACAAGCCGCTTTTGAGACTATGGTAAAGGAAATTTACCCTTTACAACACATTGGGACGCCTGAGGATATAGCTAAAGCTTGTGTATTCTTAGCCAGCGACAATGCTTCGTGGATTACAGGCACTGTGCTCGTCGTAGATGGCGGAGTCACTACAAATTAGTTGTGCACGACGCGCAGTGTGAACCACACAGGCAGAGGGAAAATTAGCGAATTTGGAAATTAGAAAATGAGGTACAGGCTACAAGAAAAGCACCAGCGGAGGGGGAGTAGAGAAACTTGGAAAGGCTCGGAGTTATCGGAGGAAAACGAAAAATATCAAAAGAGGGTTGAAGGGAATTTTGGAGAGAAAAGGCTGTTAGGAGGCTATGCTTAGCTTATAGAGAGCTTATAGGAAGCTTATACGAATCTTGGAAGATTGGTATAGAAAGGGTATATAAATAGTTAAGAATGAGGAGTTAAGAGAGGGGAGTAAGAAGTGATTTTGAGGATAATAAATCGAAAGTAAAGAGAAGTGAATACGTTGGTGTATTGAATGTCAGTAGAAGAAGAGTGCTATCTGAATTATTGAAGGGAAAGTGATTAAATAGCATTTTTTCCGGAAAAAATAATAGATAGAAGAGCTTCTGACGGGGTGGAAATTGAAGCAAATTAACAGATAGCTTTGCTATCAAGAATTCTGCGTGAGATTTCATTGAGAGCTAAAAAAGAACTAAATTTGTTAATTAGTGAATTAGCAAATTAGTTGTATCTTTGCATAACCGTACTACATACATTTCTTATGAAAAACGAAAAAAAAAATCGACAGAATGGTAGAACGGGAGTTGAAGAATTTAAGGATTACGTTATATGTGACTTTATGGCTAAATTCTTAAATGGTATGTCTATAACTATGTAATACACGATGGGGCTCACGGTGAGTATTTTGGTATGCATTTCTATCGATAGCTATGTGCTCAATAAGTTTGTTCCTTATCTTAAAGAAACTTCATATACCCTTTTACCCTCTGTTGAGAAGGCAAAAAATGATATGTATCAACTATTGAGTAAACAGTAAAGTAAATCAACCATAAAGGAGATATAAAAAGCGAACAACTAAAAAAATGGAGACACACAATGGCAATAGACGGAGTAAAGATTATCGATAGCGATAGCGGTTACGATATTTATAACAATATCACAGAACGCTACAAAGACGGTGAAGATATTGAAAAAATCAGACAAGATTGGTTGAACGAGGAAGACAATTTCTGTATTGACGAATTATTTACGGAAATATACTGGACGGCATTCGCCTACTCGCTTTGGAAAATCGGGTACAAGGAAGATGAAGTCCGCCGGAAAGCATTGGAAATAATAGAAGGCGGAGCCAGTGCATTGTGGGACGAGATTCATACCCAAGCCCGACGACAAAGGCAGAAGGCTCTCGAGAAATTAAAATTACAACTCTCGTCGGATAATCCGAAGCCACTTCGCAAACCGACGATAAAAAAAACGAAAGAGCCATATTTCCAAAAAGGCGATGTATTAGCCGTTGCGATGAAAGAAGGGTATGGAATTTGTTTTATTTCGGCAGTGGACAGTTCGCCGAGAAAGGTAGAATATCATATCGCCTGTACAAGATATTTAAGCGATAAGTATCCTACAATGAACGATTTTCTGGAGAGTAAGATTGCCTGTGGGAAGCATAATCAAGATTTCGCGTTAAGAACCGACTGCTGGTTTAATCATAAAGATTTTGGGGCAATACTGCCCTCTATTAGAAAGCTTGGTTCCGTTCGATTTAGACCATATCTTTTATGGGTGCTGGCACCTGCACACAACTTAGACGATATTTATAAGGAGATAGTACAAGACAAAAAATACTTCGGCGGCAAAATAAAAGAAGTATCCGAATTGGTCGAGACAGTGATAGAGGACACCGAGGAGATGTGATAACAGAATAATTCAAGATAATTAAAATACGAGATAATAAACAAAAGGGGTTGATAAAAGAAAAAGAACGTTGTATGCACTTTTTATTTTCTTTGTTTTGGTAGGCGTATGCTAGTGGAAGGTAGGAGAATAAAGAGGGATTATGAAATAAAAAAGAGGGCAATTGTTGTGAGTATGATTATTTTTTGTACCTTTGCACCGAATTACAGAAATGAACACTTGGGGTCGACCGGTTTTGACAGTAAGTGGCATTGAATAGTAAGCATACCGAGCTGTGAAATGAATGCTCGATAATCTCTATTTCAAAATTTTAAATGGCGAGAATAACTACGCTCTTGCTGCCTAATCTGAAGTTTAGTAAGATTGCTGGCTAAGTCCCTACAAGGTAGGGAAGCGAGATGTCTCTGAAAAGCCCTTGTTGACGGCGTTTCGTACAGAGGCACCATAAAAGTCAACATCGAACCTGCGGTACGCTTCTGCTAACGGTTCTTAAGCAAAGGAAGCTAAGCGCAAAATGGGCGGTGCTCGGTCAGTTTTGCGACGAAAATCAAACGAGGACTAAGTATGTAGAAAGCTTTTTGATGACTTATTTGGACGAGAGTTCGATTCTCTCCGACTCCACAAATTACATTAATTATCAATGTTTTAACTTATAACAGGGACTAAAATAGGGACTATCTTTATTTTTTAGTCCTTGTTTCATTAAGAGACTGAAGGTAGATTAAAATAACACCTACCTACTGACTTAGGTAGGGTAAAATAAAAGCTACTTTCCAACAAGATAGATTAAAATAATACCT
>NZ_KB291505.1:0-241 GCF_000318315.2 Capnocytophaga sp. oral taxon 324 str. F0483
TAAGCTAACCCCACCCTCCTAATAGCCTTTTTTCTCCAAAATTCCTCCTAACTCACTTTTTATATTTTTCGTTTCCCTCCGATAACTTCAGACCAGTCCAATTTGTCCGACAAGTCAGACCCGTCAAAAAACCTTTTTTATCACTACCTATTTGCTAATTTCCAAATTTCCTAATTCTCTAATTTTCTATGCCCGTCGTGCTACGAATGCCTGTGCGGCTCGCACCTTTGGCAAAGTTGAT
>NZ_KB291505.1:261-10603 GCF_000318315.2 Capnocytophaga sp. oral taxon 324 str. F0483
TGCGGCTCGCACCTTTGGCAAAGTTGATTACTGGCATTTCCGGTATTATTGGCATTTCCCTCATTGCTATTTTGCAATTATTTTGTACTTTTGCACCCAATAACTCAAAAAACAAACAAGCGTATGGCTAAGAATGTAGTGATTGTAGAGTCGCCTGCCAAGGCTAAAACCATTGAAAAGTTCTTAGGTAAGGACTACAAAGTAGTATCCAGCTATGGGCATATTGTCGATTTGCCCTCCAATGAACTGGGCGTAGATATACAGCACGGTTTTAAACCTAATTACCTCATCTCTAACGACAAAAAAAATCTTGTAAAAGAACTCAAAGCACTCACGTCCAAAGCCGAAGTAGTATGGCTCGCTTCCGATGAAGACCGTGAAGGAGAAGCTATTGCGTTTCATCTTTCCGAAACACTCAAACTAAAAAAGGAAAATACCAAACGCATCGTTTTTAACTCCATTACCAAATCGGCTATTGAAAACGCTATTAAAAACCCTCGTGGTATCGATTATAATCTGGTGAATGCTCAGCAAGCACGCCGTGTACTCGACCGCCTCGTGGGCTATGAACTCTCTCCCGTACTGTGGAAAAAAATTAAAAGCGGACTCTCAGCAGGACGCGTACAGTCGGTAGCAGTACGCCTTATCGTAGAACGCGAACGCGAAATACAAGACTTCAAAACGCAATCCTCTTACCGAATTACTGCCGAATTTATCACCTCAGAAGGCAAAGTTGTAAAAGCCTCTTTGCCTAAGAATTTCGACACACAAGCCGAAGCCGAAAACTTCTTGCAACAGAATATCGGAGCGCATTTCAAAGTGCAATCATTAGAAACCAAACCAGCCAAGAAAATGCCTGCGCCCCCCTTCACTACTTCCACCCTCCAACAAGAAGCCGCACGCAAACTGCACTTCTCAGTAAGCAAAACAATGACGGTAGCCCAACGCCTCTACGAATCTGGTTTTATCACCTATATGCGTACCGATAGCGTGAATCTTTCACAAGAAGCGCTCAACACTGCCAAAAACGCTATCGTGCAACTCTTCGGAGCTCAGTACAGTCAAGTGCGCAATTTCGCCACTAAAAGCAAAGGCGCACAAGAGGCGCACGAAGCCATTCGTCCTACCGATATGAGTCGTACTTCTATCTCTGCTGAACCCGATCAGAATAAGCTATACGAACTGATATGGAAACGCACCCTTGCCTCACAAATGGCAGATGCTCAAATAGAGCGCACTACCGTAAAAATAGAAGCTGATAAGCACAAAGAACACTTCGTAGCCAATGGCGAAATGGTACAGTTCGATGGCTTTTTAAAAGTGTATTTAGAAAGTACCGACGACGAGGAAGAAGAACAAGAAGGAATGCTCCCCAATCTCAAAAAAGGAGAAGCTCTTACGCATCGCTATATTACTGCTACCGAGCGTTTCACTCGTCCACTACCTCGTTATACTGAGGCTTCGCTGGTGAAAAAGTTAGAGGAACTCGGTATCGGACGCCCATCTACTTATGCTCCTACCATTTCTACGATTCAAAACCGCGGATATGTGGAACGTAGCACACTCGAAGGTGAAGTGCGTCCCTATCAGCAACTCACCCTTGCAGGCAATACTATCAAAACACAAACCCTTAGCGAACGAGTAGGTGCCGATAAAGGTAAGCTCGTTCCCACCGATATAGGTAGTGTAGTAAACGATTTTCTCGTCTCCCATTTCGATACGATAATGGACTATAATTTCACTGCCAAAGTAGAAAATAGTTTCGACGAAATAGCCGAAGGCACTGAGAATTGGACAAAGATGCTCACACAGTTTTATAATCATTTTCACCCCGTAGTAGAAAATGTTGAAAAGCATACAGGTCGTGAAACAGGTGAACGCGTGCTGGGTACCGACCCTAAATCAGGTCGCCCTCTCAGCGTACGCTTAGGTCGTTATGGAGCTATGGCGCAAATAGGGAATCCCGACGATGCCGAAAAGCCTATTTATGCAAGTCTATTGGCAGGTATGTCTATCGAAACGATTACTTTTGAAGAAGCCCTCAAACTCTTCGAGCTTCCTCGTCAGTTAGGCATTGTCGATGGTAAGAATGTAGAAGTGAATGTAGGGCGTTTCGGACCCTATGTGCGCTACGGCGATGCTTTCATATCACTTGATAAAGGTGAAGACGTTTTCAGTGTAACTCTCGAGCGGGCTAAGCAACTCATCGGCGAGAAGAAAAAAGCTGACGCTCCTATTGCCACCTATCAAGGAGTGGAAGTTACCAAAGGTGTAGGTCGTTTTGGTCCCTTTATTAAGTGGAACAACACTTATATAAACGTTACCAAAAAGTACAATTTCGACCATCTTAGTCAGCAAGATGTAGAAGAACTTATAGAAGATAAGCTCAAAAAAGAATCGGAAAAGGTAGTGAAAGAATGGGACGAAGGAGCTATCCGTATAGAGAAAGCTCGCTGGGGACGTTTTACCCTCCTCAAAGGTAAAACCAAAGTAGAACTCCCCAAAGACACCGATATAGCAACTTTCACCAAAGAACAAGCTCTTGCCCTCCTAACCGAGAAAAAGCCTAAACCTAAAAAAGCCACTTCTAAGAAGAAATAATACAATAATAATAGGCTATCAAAAAGATAAGATTTCTTTCTTGACAGCCTATTTTGTATCATAAAATAAGTATTTTTATAATGTAAATCTGAGAAATGATTATCTCTGATTTACAACTTCATAGTCTTTTTTGCGTCACATCTCCCCCTTTGGAGGGGGCTGGGGGGAGGTTTATAATCAATAAGTTATTTAATCCTTGATTGATATTTATAATACTGTTTTTTTTAATTCCGCAATCGTTTGAGTAGGGTTAGTAGCATTGAAGATAAAACTGCCTGCTACTAAGGCATCAGCACCTGCCTCTACAAGTGCTTTGGCATTCTTTAAACTCACACCACCATCTATTTCTATAATTGCGTGTGCCCCTACTTGTTCAATAAGTGCTTTAGCTTGACGCACTTTCTTATAAGTATTTTCAATAAATGACTGTCCACCGAATCCAGGGTTCACACTCATCAGCAAGAGTACGTCTATATCTTGAATAACATCTTCTAACAAAGCGACAGGTGTATGCGGATTGAGGGCTACCCCTGCTTTCATTCCCTCTGCTTTAATTGCTTGTATAGTGCGATGCAAGTGCGTACACGCCTCGTAATGCACAGTAAGTATATCACTACCGAGCTTAGCAAAAGTGCTAATATAGCGGTCGGGGTCAATAATCATCAAGTGAACATCTAACGGCTTAGTAGCGTGTTTGTGAATCACTGAAAGCACGGGCATACCATAAGAGATATTAGGCACAAAAACACCGTCCATAATATCGATATGAAACCAATCAGCTTCGCTGGTGTTTACCATTTCCACGGCTTGTTGCAGGTTACCGAAATCGGCAGCTAATAATGAAGGAGCGAGAATCATATTTTTAATGTTTAATGATTAATGTTTAGTGATTTATTTATGAAGCAAAAGCAATTTTTAGTATACCATCGTCATTAGCCAACACTGCCCTCTAGTGAAATCTCTAAGAGTTTTTGAGCTTCAACAGCGAACTCCATTGGCAGTTTGTTAAGCACTTCTTTGCCAAAGCCATTTACGATAAGTGAAATCGCTTTCTCGGTATCAATACCCCGCTGATTGCAGTAGAAAATCTGGTCTTCACCAATCTTAGAGGTAGTAGCTTCGTGCTCTATTTGAGCAGTAGGATTTTTAGCTTCTATATAAGGAAATGTATGCGCTCCACAGAGGTTACCCATCAATAGAGAGTCGCATTGAGAAAAATTGCGTGCATTTTTAGCATTAGGCACTACTTTCACCAATCCGCGGTAGCTGTTTTGTGATTTTCCCGCCGAAATACCCTTAGAGATAATCGTAGATTTGGTGTTATTGCCTAAGTGTATCATCTTAGTACCCGTATCGGCTTGCTGAAAGTGGTTAGTAACCGCAATTGAGTAAAATTCGCCTATAGAATTATCCCCTTTGAGCACTACTGAAGGGTATTTCCAAGTAATAGCAGAGCCTGTTTCTACTTGTGTCCACGATATTTTGGCATTTTTCTCAGCCAAAGCACGCTTGGTTACGAAATTATATACACCGCCTTTACCGTCTTTATCTCCAGGAAACCAGTTTTGAACGGTAGAGTATTTAATTTCGCCTCCCTCCATTGCGATGAGTTCTACCACTGCGGCGTGCAATTGGTTTTCGTCGCGACGTGGAGCAGTACATCCTTCCAAATACGATACATAAGCACCTTCATCAACAATGAGGAGGGTTCGCTCAAACTGTCCTGTTCCTGCTTGATTGATACGGAAATAAGTAGAAAGCTCCATAGGGCAACGCACCCCTTTGGGTACATAGCAAAAAGACCCATCAGAGAAGACTGCTGAGTTAAGAGCTGCGTAGAAATTATCGGTTTTAGGTACGACGGTACCAAGGTACTTACGCACCAAGTCAGGGTGTTTTTGTATCGCTTCGGAGATAGAACAGAAGATAATGCCTCGTTCTGCTAATGTTTTTTGAAAAGTAGTTGCTACTGAAACGGAGTCCATCACTACGTCCATTGCTACGGCAGGTTTTTCTTCTTCTACTCCCGCAAGGCGCTTTTGTTCTTCAAGAGAGATACCGAGTTTTTGGAAAGTTTCCAATAGCTGAGGGTCTACCTCATCAAGGCTGTTAAGTTTAGGTTTCTGTTTAGGAGCAGAATAATAAGCAATATCTTGAAAGTCGGGAGTTTCAAACTTGAGATTTGCCCAATGAGGAGGCTCTTCCATCGCTTGCCACGCACGGAAAGCTTCTAAACGCCAATCGGTCATCCACTGGGGTTCGTTTTTCTTTTTAGAAAGGGCTATTACCACTTCCTCGTTGAGCCCCTTAGGAAAAGTTTCTGATTCGATATCTGTATAAAAGCCGTATTTGTATTCGCTGTTTTCTAATTCTTCTTTAAGTTCTTCTTCTGTATATTTAGCCATAATTCCTTTTAGATAAGAGGTAAGAGATAAGAGGTAAAAACTCCTCTTATTTATACCGAGATGCGATTTTACAAAGCGCAAAGATAGTACTTTAAATTGAATCTAAAATACTATCTTTATAATTATTTTGTTTGAGAGATAGAGTTTGCCTATAGTTAAGCTATTGGGTAAGACTGTCTAACAACTGATGTACTGCATCGCTATTCCAGCGTGCAATACCGTCTTTCTGAGCGCGTACATAACCGTTTTTATCTACTATGTAACCTGCAGGAATCTTATCGGGGTCAAAAGGTTTTTTAGGAGCTTCGATAATGAGGTAGGTAACTTTGAAATGAAAATTGCGCTTTTGCATCATTTCATCTACTGGCTCAGGGAGCTCATTGGTGATGATATAAAAATCCACTTTA
The DNA here is from genome assembly GCF_000318315.2 of Capnocytophaga sp. oral taxon 324 str. F0483. Taxonomy (NCBI): domain Bacteria; kingdom Pseudomonadati; phylum Bacteroidota; class Flavobacteriia; order Flavobacteriales; family Flavobacteriaceae; genus Capnocytophaga; species Capnocytophaga sp. oral taxon 324. The sequence continues at coordinate 5,675 of NZ_KB291505.1, forward strand.
TCCTTATAAGCATCGTAGAGTTTTTCGACTGCATAAAGATCGGCTACACTGATTTCACGCCAAGAAGAGAAAAAGTATACAAATGATGGTTTCTTACCTTCGGTTTGGGAATAGTTAAACTGCACATTATTGCGGTCTTTCAGTTGCCAATCGAAGTCTATTTTACGAGCTTTATCAGCGGGAATAATATCTACCGAGCCAGCAAAGACACGCTGTAGTAATATCTTACTTTCGTACCCCAAAGGAGTTATAAAGAAAGAAATCACAAAAAGAATAAGTAGTAGGTTGAGTATGGTACGTTTTTTCATAAACTAATTTTATTGATAGCGATTGCAAAGGTAATACTTTTTTTTCTAATTGAGAAACTTACTTCAATATCAGACATCAAATAGCTTTTCGTGTTACTCATCTATTTAATTTATAATCAATTACTTTTTGCTTCCTGTAATTGCACATTTTAAAGCTAATACACTTCCCAAATGTACTCCCTCGTGTGAAATATTGAAGTAAATAGCTTCTTCAATAGTATTGAGTTCGTACTCTATGCCCGTTACATAATGATTATAGTGCTTAAAAATTCCTTTTTGATAATCAGTTTCGAGCCAATTTACAGTGCTGATGAGAAGCTCTTTTAGTTCCTCTATCTCGGCAGAAGTAGGGATATGTCCATCGGGGATGGTGCCTTTGCGATAACGCTCTACAAACTCAGGGGTGAGATAAGTAGGCAGGTCGCTATTGGCATAGCAATAATTTTGCTGGGTAACCACGCAGTGAGCGAGATTCCACAAGATATTGTTTTTAAAGCCCGCAGGAATGATTGCTAATTCTTCAGGGGTAAAGCTATTGAGCAATTTGAGTTGTCGCTCACGCAATTTTCGGTATAAGGTAAATACTTCTTTCATATATTTAAAAATCAAAATCAAAGTCGTTGAGTTCGTCTAATTTAGTATTTTCTTCTTCCGTAAGCACTTCTTGTAAAAGTTCGGCAGTAGCTTCTTTGCCAGTACCCCAAAGGTCTCCTAAAAGTTCAGCGATACTGTTCTTTTGGTTAGGCTCAAAATCGGAAAAAGCACGGCGCAAGAACACTACTGAGCGCATAAACTGCTCTTCGTCCAATTGGCGTACATAGTTGTCTAACTCTTGCCATATAATCGTACGCGATAGCAATGCGTATCTATTTCTTCCTGAAAAGCCTTCAAACCACGAGGCTCCTAAATCGGCGGGGACACCTGCTGAAAGACGGCGTGACACTTCTTTTCCGCATTGTTCTTCAGTAGCTAAATTGTGCTCTAACAATATAGCAAAGGCTACCCCCGAGAGCTTGGTGTTCACATCGTCGCGCCACGCAAGGTGGGTAAGTTCTTTTTGCCACGTTTCGGTATCTACCAATTCGTATTGCTGTTCGGCTATGAACTCCATAGTATTGATAGCTTCTACTATTTGTTTAGAGGCTTTGTCATCACAAGATGAAGCATCTATCAGTAATAACGAAGCACGGAGGAAAAGCTGTTGCAAGATAGGTTTCAGCGGTTCGAGATTGAACTGACGCAAATCACCGTACTGTATAAGCACCGAGAGCTCATGTGCAGCAAAGGCAGTTTCGGCAAAACTATTACTATCTACCAAAAGGCGTTGCAAGGTGCTGAGCGCATTGCTAAAAATATGCGTAAGCTGACATTCGCAAGCCTGCCTAATGATTTTAGCTACTACTGAAAGGTCGGTGCTTTCGTTGAGCTGTTCTTTGAGTACAAAAGCTGTGGCTATTTCAAGCGTTTCACCTTTAAGGTTAGCTTCTACAATTTCTATTTCGACCTCAGGACTCCACTGTAACACCCATTTCTCTGCCCACGAGGCTTTATCCTGCTGTACGTGCTGCTGGGTGGCAAAGTGAATGCCCAACACTTCCAAGCGATGGAGGAATGTAGAGCGATTTAGGTCTATAAAAGCAGCTTCTTTGGTTCTTACTTTTAAGTTCTCACGCAGGTCGAGGGTGAGGTCTTGCGCTACCGCCGATTTGTAGTTGGTGAGCTTTAAGCGTTTCAGCTCTTGGTTCATATCCTCTTGTACGGGCGTCTGGCTCACCCCTTCGGGTAATGCCCCAATAGCCGTACCGATATCTACCTTATTGATAGCTTCGGCTACCACAGCAAGGTCTCCCCCACCAAAACAAGTAACCACTGCATCGTGGAGGTCTTGCAACACAGGGTAAGTACCGCCTTTCATAGCCGAAAGCACATTAGCAAGACGCACCGCTTCAATTACGCTAGCAGAAGAGGCATTTTGCCCTTGAGCACGCAAGATTTTGGCTACTTTAGTAAGATAGACAGCTGAGAGCTGATTGAGGGTGTTTTCGTGCATCGCTTGCCACATCAGTTCAAAGTAATAAGGAGCCGTATTGCCCGCTCCATAACCTGTGCGGCTGCTAAGACGCAAATAGGAATAAGGCATCAGGGTGAGTTGAGAGGTAGCTTTGGGGAGCTTTTTAAGTTCGTCATCAGTCATAGCAGGTAAGCTGTTTTGGATACCTGATAAGTGGTAAGCCCCTACGATTACTACTATTTCTTCGGGTTTGAACTCGGTGCAAGCCTTAGCAATCTCACGTTTCATATATGCCTCACGAATGAGATTATACGAGAAATCGAAAGGCGCGTTTTCATATTCTTTATCTATGACCATTTGGCGCATTTCATCCGATTGCAAGGCAAGTGTGGGTGCAAAAGCATCAGGATTGAGATTGTGTTCAAAATGGCGTTCCCAATAATCTTCATAGTCGGTTTCGCCCCCCTCTTCGGCTATTTGCTTGTAGAGGGTATTGTGGTAGAGATAAAATTCTTTGGCTTTTTCGGCTTCTTCCTCCGTGCGTTGCTCCTGCTTCAATTTCAGCATATTCTCCGAAGGCAAATCGATGAAACGAAGTGTTACCTTCTTCTTCACTCCCCAACATATTGCTTGATATTCGGGAGAATAAGACGCAAATGGATAGAGCACTGTTTCGATAGGCAATTCGGTAGTATAGCCCAGCATAGCAATAGGAGGTTTTACCCCCTTTTGTGCTATTTGAGATATCATAGGAGTAGCATCGGCAGGACCTTCGATGAGAATACACTTGGGGTTGTTTTCCTCTAAGAAGGCGATTAAATGATAGGCTGCCGAAGGCGACAGATGCCTTACACCGAAAAAGTGAATGTTATTCATAATAACTGAGGGTGCGTTCTATAATTTGTCGGGGTTCACCGTTGATGAAAGTCGTTTTGGCAATCCAATTACCTCGATTATCGTATTTATACTCGTAAGTCGCTACATTCTTCTGTTTTTGAGGTAGTTTATTTTCTGCTTGTAGTTTGATACAATCTCCTTGACTATTGTATTTTTTGGTAGTAATATTCACCAACTTATTGTCTTTGTCGTAAGTGCGATTGCGTTCGGCTAAATGCTGTTTATTGAACTTGCTTTCTACCCTTTGCAACAAATTGCCCTGAGCATCGTAGTAGCGCATCTCGACAGGGTCGCCTTGTTTGTTGTAAGTATAAGCTATGGTAGACTCTAACTGATTGGCGTGATAAGTTTCCTCTTTTAGCACTTTGCCATTGGTATCTACTTGATAGTTATAATGCGTTTTTAAGAAACCCCCAGGTGAATAGGTCGCATCTTTGATAAGATAGCCTTCGGGGTTGTAGACATAAAGGGTTTTATCGGAATTGTAACGGGTTTCAAACAGTTGCCCTTGCGGATTATAATAGTATTCCATACGACTGTACAACTCACCGTTTTTGAAGAAAAAACGCATTTGAGTAAGATACCCATTGGGGTTGAAATCTTTTTGAAGATTGTCGAGGTTACCTATCTTGACTACTGTATCCAAATCGCGGTCGATAGCTCCTTTTACGAATGTTTTTCCTTGGGTAACTACCTCGTAAGGGATACTGCGCTGACTTTTCACTTTTCCTTTGAGTCCTGAGAGTTCCCAATCGGTAGGGGCTTTGTGTTGAGCAGTGAGGATAGTGGTTGCGATGAATAGGATAGATGTGATTAGATATTTCATTAGTTATGAGTTATCAATTAAGAGTTATGAGTTGTGCAAAGGTAGGGATTAATTATGAATTGGCAAAAAAAGAAAGAGGAATTGATTATTTTTAGTCAATTCCTCTTCCTCGTTTAATCAAAATTCAGTATTAAATTACTTCATTGAGGTAGGCTTTGAGCATCCAAACGGTTTTCTCTTGTTCGGTTACAAAGTCGCTCATTAGATTATTAGTACCTTCATCACCTATTTCGTCGGAGAAGTCTAACAATTCTCTTTCCAAAGGTAATAAAGTGCTAATGGTATTGATTATCAGGCGTACGGTTTTATCATCGTCGAAAATGTTTTCGCCTACGGGAACAGAAGTGTGCTTTACATAGCTCTCGAGAGTGTGAAAAGGCACACCACCGAGGGTAAGAATACGCTCAGCTATTTCGTCGACTTGTTCTTGTGCGGTATTATAAAGTTCTTCGAACTTCACGTGTAGTTCAAAGAAGCGTTTTCCTTTTACGTTCCAGTGTACACCGCGCAAGTTTTGATAATACGTTTGATAATTGGCAAGCAGTACATTTAGCAAGCCGATTTCTTTTTCTACTTTGGCTTTATCAAGCCCTAAGGTATTTAAACTCATAATTTGTTATTTTAAAAATTCTACGGTGCAAAGGTAGCAGTTTTTTTGCAAAGAAGAGGTACTGGATTTATAGATTTTTTTAATTTTAAAATAATGGTAATTAATAGTAGAGAATGAGAAAATGAGAGAATGAGAGAATGAGAGAATGAGAAAATGAGAAAATTAGCAGATTAGTAAATGGAGGCGGAGAAAAACGAAAGATATCAGAAGTGGGTTAAAAGGAATTTTGATGAAAAAAGGCTATGAGGAGGGTGGGGTTAGCTTATAGAGAGCTTAT
>NZ_KB291506.1:0-9368 GCF_000318315.2 Capnocytophaga sp. oral taxon 324 str. F0483
CGAACAAATGACGGTGCGAGCCACACGGGCAAATGAACGAATGACGAACGATGAACGAACAATAAGCGTATGAAAACCGAAAAAATCTTCTATTTTAGTTGAAAAAAAGAGCTACTTTTTATGCTGTAAAACAGAAAATTTTGTTTTTCACACTTCACGCATCGGTATTTAGTTTTACTTCTTATCTGGTACAAAATTTGTGCAAATATAAAAAAAGTATTACTTTTGTGGAAAAATATTTTCAATATGAAACACTTGTTTATCTCTATATTCATAGCTATCAGCTTGTTATCTTGCGCTAAAGAACCTGTTACTAATGGAAATGAGGTGTCTTTTACGGGCTCTGACTATACCGGTAACGATACCGATTTGCGCGTACGCGATTTTATTTGGAAGGGACTTAACACGTATTATTTGTGGCAAGCCGATGTGCCTAATTTGCAAAATAACCGTTTTGGTAGTTTAGCTGATACCAAAGCAGATAAAAATAAGAGTTATACTCAATTCTTAAAGAGTTTTAACAATCCTGAAGACCTTTTCTATAAAGGGTTACTTAATAGATATGAAGAAATAGACCGTTTTAGCTATATCACCGATAATTACACCGATCTTGAAAACCAATTCAAGGGTATTACCGCGAGCTTGGGGATGAATTATGCTTTTGGAATTGTGAGTAAAACAAAAAATACTGTTTATGCTGTAGTGCGTTATGTGGTACCTAAATCGGAGGCAGAACAACAAGGTTTGCAACGGGGGGATTTGATAACTAGTATCAACGGGCAACAACTTACGCGTTCTAATGCTAAACAACTGTTGCAAAATACGGCTACTATTTCGTTTTCAACTTATAGAATTGTAAATGGCAAAGCAACTCCTACTGAAAAATCGTTTACTTTGCACCAAGCTCAAACGCCTGAAAACCCTGTGTTTATTCATAAAGTATTCGACAAGGAAGGAAAGAAAATAGCTTACTTGATGTACAATGCCTTTACAGCTGATTTTGATGAAGCACTGAACGATGCCTTTGCAGATTTTAAAGCACAGGGGGTTACTGACTTAATACTCGATTTGCGTTACAATGGTGGGGGAAGCGTTAATTCGGCTACTTACTTAGCATCGATGATTACAGGTCAGTTTAACGGACAGGTGTTTGCGGTAGAAAAATGGAATAGCAAGTTGCAACCTTTTAGAGGGAATGAAAGAGAGTATTTTACGTCTAATATGGTAAAAGGCAGTCGGCAGGTGGCTATCAATAGTTTGCGCCTTAATAAAGTATATGTAATTACTTCGGACGGGACAGCTTCAGCCAGTGAATTGGTTATCAATGGTCTTAAAGCCTACATAGATGTAGTGCAGATAGGTGAAACCACAGTGGGTAAGAACCAAGGCTCGGTGACTGTTTACGACTTTACCGATAAGCAAGGAAAAGTTAAAAACCCTAAGCACAAATGGGCGATGCAACCCTTGGTAATGAAGATAGAAAACGCTAAAGGCGTAGGTGATTACGTAAATGGCTTAGAGCCTAATATTCAGATTAGTGAGATTGTAAATAATTTAGGGATATTAGGCGACGAAACTGAACCTCTTTTGGCTCGCACTTTACAAGAGATTACAGGGAATGTTGCCGGAAGAGCTTCGCGATCAGCGTCGAAAGAAACTTTTTACTTTGAGAAGCTTGGTACTTCTACCTCTGGCTATTTTGGCTTGAATGAAATGTACAAATGAATCGATTTTACGAACTAACCATATCTAAAATCACACAACTTACTACTTCATCGGTAATGATTACCTTTGAAGTACCTGAGTTATTGAAGAAAGTATTTCACTTCGAAGCTGGCGAATACCTTACTCTCCAACAAACGATTGGTGGAGAAAAGGTGCGTCGTGCTTATTCTATTTGCTCTGGAGTGAACGAAGGTGAACTGAGCGTAGCCGTAAAGCGCGTGCCTAATGGTGTGTTCTCTACCTATGCGACGACCCAACTCAAAGCAGGTGATGTATTAGAAGTGATGCCTCCTATGGGTTCTTTCGTATTCTTCTACGACATCTTTGGCAACCGCGATATTATGCTCTTCTCGGCAGGAAGTGGCGTAACCCCTATGATGAGCATTGCCAAAACAGCCTTGTCTAAAACGAATATCAAAGTAGTATTTGTCTATGGCAATAAGTCTAAAGAGGAAGCTTTGTTTTTTGATGAAATAGAAGCCCTCCGCATTCAGTATCCCGAACGCTTTTTTGTCCACTACGCTTTCAGTCAGCGGCCTTGGGGCGACCACTATACGGGGCGCATCAACGATAGGATAGTAAACGAGATTTTTGCTAAATACAAAGATCTTAACTGGGGGCGTTACTATGCTTGTGGTCCTACGGAATTGGTGAAAAACCTTCGTGAGATACTCTTGTTAAGAGGGATAGATAAAGACCGCATTTTTACAGAGCTTTTTGAGGCATCGCCAGCTGAGATAGATTACAGCACCCTACAAGGCAATGTCACCATTACTCTTGAACTTAACGGACAGACGCACAGCTTTGAGAGTGCGCGCAACCAAACACTTCTCAGTTCGGCACTCTTACGTGGCTACGATGCACCTTACTCTTGCTTGAACGGCGTGTGTAGTAGCTGTATCGGTAGGGTAGAGGAGGGAGAAGCCAAAATGGCGAAGAATGAAACCCTCAGCGAAGAAGAAGTATCGCAAGGCTATATTCTTACTTGCCAAGCTTATGCGATGACCGATACAATAAAGGTTCGCTTTTAGTATAATGTTAATCAATTACTCATTTTAGTTTTGAAGTTGTTATTCTTTAAAGAAAGAATCTACGAACTCATATTTGTTAAAAATTTGTAAGTCGTCTATACCTTCTCCTACTCCTATGTATTTTACAGGAATCTGAAATTGGTCAGAGATGCCTATTACCACACCCCCCTTGGCGGTACCGTCCAATTTAGTAACAGCCAAAGCGGTTACTTCAGTGGCTTTGGTAAATTCTTTAGCTTGCTCAAAGGCATTTTGTCCAGTAGAACCATCGAGTACTAACAGCACTTCGTGAGGAGCATCAGGAATTACTTTTTGCATCACGCGCTTGATTTTAGAAAGCTCGTTCATTAGATTGATTTTGTTGTGCAAGCGTCCTGCTGTATCAATAATTACTACATCAGCATTTTGTTTTACCGCCGAACTAAGGGTATCATAGGCTACCGAAGCAGGGTCGCTACCTAACTGCTGTTTAATCATTGGCACTCCGGTACGGTCTGCCCACACTTGTAGCTGGTCAATCGCAGCAGCGCGGAAAGTATCAGCAGCACCTAATACTACTTTCAAGCCTTTTTTAGTAAACTGACTTGCTAGCTTGCCGATAGTAGTGGTCTTTCCAGCTCCGTTTACCCCTACTACCATCATCACATAAGGTTTTTTGTCAGTAGGTAAAGTAAAGTCTGTTGCTTCTCCTGTATGAGTTTCTGATAGAAGTCCTGCTATTTCTTCACGAAGGATAGTATTCAGTTCAGAGGTATTTAAGTACTTATTTTTAGCCACACGAGCCTCTATACGGTCAATGATTTTAAGAGTAGTATTCACCCCTACGTCACTGGCAATAAGCACTTCTTCAAGGTCATCGAGCACCTCTTCATCTACTTTCGATTTCCCAACGAGAGCTTTTCCTAAGCGGTCAAAGAAGCTGTTTTTAGATTTCTCTAAGCCTTTATCTAAGGTTTCTTTCTTTTCTTTTGAAAAGATATTTTTCAGAAATTGCAATGCCATAGCTTATTGTATATTTTAGGATATGAGTGCAAAGGTAGTAAAAAAGTTTATATATGCAAAAAAGCCGTCTCACGACAGCTTTTTTAAATATGATAAAAATAGAGAAAATTTAATTATTTCTTCTTCAAAAATTCATCAACGAGCTCAGGAGCCATTACGCTTTCTACGAAAGTATAAGCACCTGTTTTAGGTGATTTCACCATTTTGATAGCTTTAGTATGTTTCTTAGATTTACCTTGTAGGGTTGCTACTGTTTTCTTTGCCATAATGTTTTAATTATTTAATTTCTTTATGAACAGTTACTTTCTTGAGGATAGGGTTGAACTTCTTAAGCTCTAATCTATCTGGAGTATTTTTTTTGTTTTTGGTAGTGATGTAACGTGAAGTTCCTGGTAAACCAGACTCTTTGTGCTCAGTGCACTCCAAAATAACCTGAATTCTATTACCTTTTTTAGCCATTTTAGTATTCTTTTAAATTAGTTAATATATCCGTTACGTTCTACTTCTTTAAGCACTGCATAGATACCTTTCTTGTCGATAGTTTTAATTGCAGTTGCCGATACTTTTAGGGTAATCCAACGATTCTCTTCTGGAATGAAGAAACGTTTTGTACGGAGGTTTACATTGAATTTACGTTTAGTTTTGTTCATTGCGTGTGACACGTTATTGCCCACCAATGCTTTTTTGCCTGTTAAGTCACAAACTCTTGCCATTTTTTTCTCTATTTATTAATGTGTTATTTATATTCAGGGCGCAAAGGTATAACTATTTTTTGAAACGGCAAAACTTTTTTCTCTTTTTTCAGATTATTTTTGTGTATACTAATTTATTATATACTGTATTCCAATCGTTTAATTAATTTGAAATTATTATTTAAATATTTGAAAACTACTGCTTTTTAGTCATAAAACAACCCCATCTTCATATACCCTTCGCCGTTGTAGTATGAATTCTACTAATAACCTTCCTCTTATTTCCACCTTAGCTTTATCTTTTCTTCGTTCATTGTTCGTTCATTGTTCGTCTTTTGTTCGTCTTTTGTTCGTCTTTTGTTCGTTCATTGTTCGTTTTTCCTATAAGCATCTCTTAAATTAACTATTAATCATTAACCATCAATCATTAATCATTAACCATTAAATAAGGCTTTCATCTACATTATTTTATTCTCCCGCCCCCATTTGCTAATTCTCAAATTTGCCATTTTGCTAATTATTTGTACTTTTGTGCCCTATAATCATTTAAACAACAGTATATTCAATGAAAATAAACGATTTACTAAACATAGCAAATACTTACGGTAGCCCTGTATATGTATATGATGCCCAGAAGATTGCTTCTCAATATAACCGACTTACCAATGCCTTTGCCTCAGTACCCAAGTTACGCATCAACTATGCAATGAAAGCCCTTTCTAATATCTCTATCTTGAAATTGATGAAGGATTTAGGTGCTGGTCTCGATACCGTTTCTATTCAGGAAGTACAGTTGGGATTGCTGGCAGGTTTTGACCCTCAGCAAATTATTTTTACGCCTAATGGTGTCTCAATGGACGAAATTGAGGAGGCTATGCGCTTAGGAGTACAGCTCAACATCGATAATCTTTCGTTCTTGGAGCAGTTTGGCACACAACACCCTGAGATACCCGTGTGTATTCGTATCAATCCACACGTGATGGCAGGCGGTAATAGCAATATTTCGGTAGGGCATATCGATAGTAAGTTTGGTATTAGCATTCACCAAATACCGCATATCTTGCGCATCGTCCAGAATACAAAGATGCACATCAACGGTATTCATATGCACACAGGTAGTGATATTTTAGATATTGATGTGTTCCTATACGCTGCCGAAATACTCTTTGAAACCGCTAAACACTTTAAGGATTTACAATTTATCGACTTTGGTAGTGGCTTTAAAGTGCCTTATAAAGAGGGAGATATACAAACCAATATAGAAGAGTTGGGCGAACGTCTCAGCAGTCGTTTTGCTGATTTCTGCAAGGAGTACGGTCGCAACCTTACACTAGCTTTCGAACCTGGTAAGTTTTTGGTAAGTGAAGCAGGCTACTTTTTAGTAAAGGTGAATGTAGTAAAGCAAACCACTTCTACCGTATTTGCAGGCATCGACTCTGGTTTTAATCATCTTATCCGACCAATGTTCTACGGGGCTAATCATTATATCGAAAACATTTCTAACCCCGAAGGTAAGAAGCGTTTCTATTCAGTAGTCGGGTATATATGCGAGACCGATACTTTTGCCTCCAACCGACAAATAGCTGAGATTACTGAGGGCGATATATTGTGTTTTCACAATGCAGGTGCCTATTGCTACACTATGGCAAGCAACTACAATTCACGCTTGCGTCCAGCAGAAGTATTGTGGCAGAATGGGGAAGCTAAACTTATCAGAAAGGCAGAAACCTTCGAAGACTTACTAAGAGGACAGATATATTAACAATAAAAAAGGCTGTCCGAAAAGTCTTAAAATCGCATTTGCGTCGCTACACTTTACCAAAGTTTCAGATTTTGGCAAAGTTGATTACCTTGATAATCAAATTCTTTTAGTTACATTGTAGGGGCGATTGGCAAATCGCCTTCACAAAGCAAAACTTTTTGGACAGGCTCTTCATACTTCTTTTTTGCCTGTGTGGCTCGCACTTATTGCCTGTGTGGTTCGCACTTATTGCTTGTGCGGCTCGCACTGTGGCTTGTACTATAAAAACCGGTTGTGCCAACTGTCTTCCAAAGGCACTTCCCAATTCTCTTCATATTCTATTTTAGTATTCACCAAATTGTTGAACACTATAGTTTGTGCCGATACTGCTTTTTCTTTTACCATCTTCTTGAAATCGGCAAGGTTTTTATAGGCGATGTGTTCACCTTGACGGTAACTCACATTCATACGGTCAAGCAATGTAACGTTGTATTGGACTTCAAGCTCTTGAATAAAGTGCGCTAAAGCATCAAGAGAACAACCTCCTACACCGTGGGCATCGGGTAATGCTCCTATAACTATAAATCGGTTATAGCGCAATTCAAATGATGACAGCAAATCCTTGCCGTGCACCATCCAGTGATTTATAAATTCTTCTAATTGTGTATGCAGTTGCTTTTGCTCATCTTCTGTAAAGCTACGGTTGCATTGGTATACCCACACACGGGCATCATCGGGGAGTTCTTTAAAATCTCTATACACTTATCTAATGATTAATTGTTAATGATTAATTCACAGTTTTCCTCTTTCCTTGGGAGAGGGGAACGGGGTGAGGACTTATTTCTTCATTAGCCTATCCAAGTTTCTCTTGTTATCACGGTCTTTAATAGTTTCGCGTTTATCATACAATTTCTTACCGCGTACTAAGGCTATATCCATTTTAGCCAAACCTTTTTCGTTAATAAAGAGTTTGAGTGGTACAATAGTAAGCCCGCTATTTTTCACTTCTTTATTGAGTTTGCGTAGTTCTTTTTTCTGCAAAAGCAGTTTGCGTTCGCTTTTGGGGCGGTGGTTGTAATAGGTGCCAAAGTCATATGCTTCAATGGTAGAGTTAATCACGAAAAGCTCTCCTTTATCGTTAAACTCGCAAAAACTCTCAGCTATCGAGGCTTTTCCCATTCGTATAGACTTTATCTCGGTACCCACAAGTACAATCCCCGCCGTGTATTTGTCGAGGATTTCATATTCAAATTTTGCCCGTTTGTTGAGTATTTGTACTGTTTTCTGAATCATAGTACAAAAGTAGTAAATTTGTTACATATAGCAAGCTTTTTTTAAGTTTTTTTATACTTTTGCCAAAAATCACTCTTATGAAATACCTCTTACAACTTTTTACATTATTATCAGTGTCCTCACTTTTAGCACAGCAGAATGATTTTGTGCTTCTCAGAAGCCTTTCTAATGACTTTGTATTCGATATGAAATACGCCACCTCCGATAATTTCCTCAAACAAGCAGTATATGATTGTGGAGAATGTTATCTCCGCAAGAGTACTGCAAAGGCTTTGGTAAAAGCTAATGAAGAGTTTAAATCGTTGGGATACCGCATTAAATTGTTCGACTGCTACCGACCGCTTTCGGTACAGAAAAAGATGTGGAAGATACTTCCAGGTACCCACTACGTAGCAAACCCCGCGAAAGGCTCTAAACACAATCGCGGGGCTGCTGTCGATCTTACCCTTGTAGATGCACAAGGAAAGGAATTAGATATGGGTACTCCTTTTGATTTCTTTGGTAAAAAAGCACATCACACTTGCATGACCCTCCCTAAAAAGGTACTTGAGAATCGCAAGTTGTTGAAGGATGTACTCAACAAATATAACTTTAAATCTATTTTCTCAGAGTGGTGGCACTATGAGTACCGTCCCGAAATGCAATCTAAAGTCGAAGACTTCCAATGGCAATGTAAATAAAATGTCTCTTCTGTCGTGTTACGACTCTTCACACACTTTGCCAAAGTTTCTAATTGCTTGCCGTGCTACGACTATTTTAAGTTTTGAGGTACTTCCAAAATCTCTATACTTTTTACTCTCATAGCGTTTTGCACCAAGTGTCTCGTATATTCAGGATAAGGAAGTCCCGCTGCGGGAGCTCCCATATTACATTCACCGTCAGAGCCACCTCCTCCGTTAATCCACAAATAAGCATCGGCGTATGGGCCTGTGGTTTTGGTAGTGCTACGCGGACCTAAAGCTGCATTAAAGTTATTGCAAGAGTTATAAGGAGGGTGTGCATTCTGGTGTTTAGGTCTATTGATACCACTGCGCCCTGTGTCAATCACGTAATGCACATCTTTAAAACCTTTGGAAGCTAAGTATTTTACAAAAGCCTCAGCTCCGGCTTGTTCTTCAGCAGTGCCTCCTAAACCCGAAACATTCAGTGCAAAACCACGCATATATTTTAAACCTCCATCTATAATAGCATTGGCAACAGCTTCAGAGTGTTGTGTAACCAAAGGTCCATTTCCAGCGTGAATATAGCTCGCTACATTAGGGTTGTTCTTATTTAGTTTTTCAGCAGCGTAACTAAGCAGTTCAGCACGTTCATTGTATTTAGCTGAGCCTCTTGGGTGACCGCAGTAGTTAATAGCATCTGGTTCTATAATAACCACCGCCCGACGTTGTCCAATAATGGCACTTACGCGGTTTATCCACGCTTTGTAAGAAGCGGCATTAGGATGTCCACCTTTTGAAAACGAGCCACAATCACGATTGGGGATACCGTAAAGCACCACAATAGGCGTTTTGCGGGCGCGTTCAGCTCCTTCAACGAAGTTTTTAAGCCAACGGTCATTTTTCTCGCTATTAGGACTCACACCGTCATACCAACCTCCGCAGGGCGTACCATACACTTGGTAATACAGCTTTTTCAACTCGGCATTTTTTTCATTTTTTACTGTATTTAACCGAGAAGGCTCCAAGTAAAAATCCCAGTCATAAGCTACTGGCTTTTTACCTTGTGGTGGGTTAGGTGGAATAGGAGGAGTAACCGGAGGCGTAATAGGAGGTGTAGTAGGGGTCTGAGTAGTAGGAGTTTGTGTAGTAGAGGTTTGCGTTGTTGGAGTCTGTGTAGAGGGGTCGGTCTCTTCCCCTGATTTTTCACAGGCGGTCATTACCC
>NZ_KB291506.1:9388-10233 GCF_000318315.2 Capnocytophaga sp. oral taxon 324 str. F0483
TTTTCACAGGCGGTCATTACCCATAAAAAAGCTACTAAGGATAGTAATTTATTCATAATCTTTAATCTTATTTATTTGTATTATTTATTATCTTTGTAATGATAAAAGTTATTTTCTAATTGCTTGTCGTGCTACGACTATTTTAAGTTTTGAGGTACTTCCAAAATCTCTATACTTTTTACTCTCATAGCATTTTGCACCAAGTGTCTCGTATATTCAGGGTAAGGCTGTCCCGCTTTTGGGGCTCCCATATTACATTCACCATCAGAGCCACCTCCTCCGTTAATCCACAAATAAGCATCGGCGTATGGGCCTGTGGTTTTGGTAGTGCTACGCGGACCTAAAGCTGCATTAAAGTTATTGCAAGAGTTATAAGGAGGGTGTGCATTCTGGTGTTTAGGTCTATTGATACCACTGCGCCCTGTGTCAATCACGTAACGCACTTTGTCAAAACCTTTAGAAGCTAAGTAAGTTACAAATGTCTCAGCTGCTGCTTGTTCTTCAGCAGTGCCTCCTAAGCCCGAAACATTCAATGCGAAACCACGCATATCTTTTAAACCAGCATCAATAATGGCAGTAGCCATTGCTTTAGAATTATTGGTCACCAAAGGCCCATTCCCGGCGTGGATATAGCTCGCTACATTCGGGTTGTTGTTCTTTAGTTTCTCAGCAACATAGCGTAATAATTTAGCACGCTCCTCGTACTCAGCCGAGCCCTTTTTATGTCCACAGTAGTTAATAGCATCGGGTTCGATAATTACTACTGCACGGCGTTGTCCAATAATGGCACTTACACGATCTATCCACGCTCTGTAAGAAGCGGCATTAGGATGTCCACCTTTTGA
>NZ_KB291506.1:10253-10953 GCF_000318315.2 Capnocytophaga sp. oral taxon 324 str. F0483
TAGGATGTCCACCTTTTGAAAACGAGCCACAATCGCGATTGGGGATACCGTAAATCACCACAATAGGCGTTTTGCGAGCGTGTTCAGCTCCTTCAACAAAATTCTTTAGATAGCGGTCGCTATCCTTACTGTTTGGGTTAATTCCATCATACCAATCTCCGCAGGGCGTACCATACACTTGGTAATACAGTTTTTTCAACTCGGCATTTTTTTCATTTTTTACTGCATATAACCGAGAAGGTTTCAAATAAAAATCCCAATCATAAGGTATTTGAGTTTGCGTATTTTGGGGCGTATCTTCCCCTGATTTTTCACAGGCGGTCATTACCCATAAAAAAGCTATTAAGGCTAGTAATTTCTTCATAATCTTTAATCTTATTTATGTGTTAATTTGGCAAAGATAGGAATTTATTTTCATTTACCCAAAATTATTTTCTAATTAATTTTTCCAGTCGTTTTCCTCCGTTTGCTCTCCGCTTTTTCACCACCTTGTCTCTACTTTTCCTTTGTTTATTGTCTATCTGCCGTGTGGCTCGCACCGTCATTTATTCGTTTATATGTACGAACTTTGCCAAAGTTTCAAAATTTGTCAAAGTTGAAATCTACTAATAAACCTCTTTTTATTTTTATTTTAGCTTTAACTTACCCCCACTTTTCCTTCGTCATTTCTTTATCTGCCCGTGCGGCTCGCACCGTCATT
>NZ_KB291507.1:0-3608 GCF_000318315.2 Capnocytophaga sp. oral taxon 324 str. F0483
TTCTCCGTTTCCTTCCGCTCTCTCTAACCTATCCAATTTGTCCGACAAGTCTGACCTGTCAAAAAATGATTTTTATCACTATTCATTTTCTAATTTCCACATTTGCTAATCTGCTAATTTAACAGCCCGTGCGGCTCACACTGCCTGCGCGGCTCACACCGCCCGTCGTGCTACGACCTTTGGCAAAAGTTAATTATCAGTATTTCTGGCATTATTGGCATTTTTAGTATTATTAGCATCATTATTTTTGTTTTATAAATAATAATTCACTACCTTTGTACCGAATTTTAATTATGTTTCATTATGAAAACAAGAGAATCAGAAACAGTATCCATACTCAAAATGATATTCTTAGCGATTCTACTATGGTGGTTCTTATATGGCGTTTTTTATGCTTTAGGAGAATTTGTAGGGAATATCCAGAAAGACTTATGAATTTTCTTACCTCAGTCCGTCGCCTTATTCTTAGTGACAAAAGACTAACCCTTGTAGCTGTTATCTTATCCTTATTTTCTATTTATAGATTAGGGAAAACTACAAACGAATTTTTGTATTATATCTCTCATTAAACCCTTATATTATGTGGTTAGTTATTGTATTTTTATGTATCTTTTTAGTCAGTGCTTATCGCGAGAAAAATAAAGAAAGACGTTTGGTACTTTCTATTATTGGGGCGATAGCAATACTCCTTACCATAGGCTTTCAAATAGGAAGAGACCGCGCAAAAGCCGATATAACTACAGAAGAATCTGTGGTTTCAAAAACTAAATAATAAGAATACTCGTATAGCTCGCTCCTCCGAGTCCCTTCGTCAGCGTGAGCTACAAGCTCACGCCCCATTCTCTCATTCTCTCATTTCCTCATTTTCTAATTCTCTAATTTGCCACATACTCAGCTGTCATAAATTTTATCTTTTATCTTCCAAAAACTTTTTTTGCTTTTTATTTGCTTTTATCTTTTTTTGTTTATATCTTTGTCCTCTAAAACAATCGTAAGTTTTGGAATGTTAAACGAAACTATTATATTATGAATGAATTAACAGAAAAAGACCGCCAATTGCTCATTAAAAAAGGGATCTCCGAAGAAATACTCGATGCCCAAATAGCGCAATTCAAACAAGGAATTCCTCCTATACAACTGTATAAAGCCGCTGTGATAGACGATGGTATTATTCCGCTCAGCAAAGAAGAAGCCGCCAAGTACGCTGCTATTTATCAAAAACGAAAGCGCGGTAACACTATCCTCAAATTCGTACCTGCCTCTGGTGCGGCTACCCGTATGTTTAAAGCTCTTTTCGCTTTCCGAGACGATTTCGAACCCGATCGTGAGTCATTTATAGCTTATGTCAATAGAACAGGTAACAAGGAAGTTAAAACCTTCTTCGAAGGTCTCGAACGCTTTGCCTTTTATCCTATCTTAAAAGCTGCTATTGATAAAAATCACCCCGACTTTTCCTCACTAAACGAAGATATCCAAAAACACATCATCGTCAATACGCTTCTCAATGAAGAAGGGTTGGGCTATGGCAATATGCCTAAGGGATTACTACCTTTCCATAAGCATTCCGAGAAAATCGCTACTCCTTTTGAAGAGCACTTCCGCGAAGCAGTACTTTATGCCTCCGATGAGGAAGTAGCACACCTACACTTCACCATCACCGAGCAGCATACCGAAGCTTTTTATAAGGAACTCAACCATATCAAACCTATACTCGAAGAACGCTATAACATTACTTTCGATGTAACTTTCTCTTACCAAAAACCAAGTACTGATACAATTTCGGTAACCGAAGATAATGAGTTTTTCCGCGACGAAGAAGGTAATTTAGTCTTCCGCCCTGCGGGGCACGGAGCGCTACTCAGCAACCTCAACGATATCGATGCCGACATCATCTTCATCAAGAATATTGATAATGTGGTAGTCAAAAAGTATACCGATGAGACCGTGTTTTACAAAGAAGCGCTCGCCGGAAAACTATGTGAAGTACAAGACGAAGTGTTTAAAATCTTACATCGTATAGATAATGATAAGATTAAGAAGAAAGAGATTAAGCATATACTCGATTTTCTCAAAGAAATCAATATCTCCGTTCCCGATTATCTCTATAAATTCCGCCGTCAATATGCTATGGAGTTCATCAAAGAGCAACTGAATCGCCCTATACGCGTATGCGGAATGGTGAAGAACGAAGGAGAACCCGGTGGAGGTCCTTTCTGGGTGAAAGATGGTGAAGGTTATAGTTTACAAATCATCGAATCTGCACAGGTGAATATGGCAGATGCCAAACAAAAAGAAATTTTCCAGCAATCTACTCACTTTAACCCCGTAGATTTGGTTTGTGGCACGAAGAACTACAAAGGCGAGAAATTCGATTTACAACAGTACGTAGATCCTAACCAAGCCTTTATAACCTCCAAAACCTTTATGGGCAGACCGCTAAAAGCATTGGAACTCCCCGGTTTGTGGAACGGCTCAATGGCTCACTGGATTACCCTTTTCGTAGAAGTACCTATCATCACTTTCAACCCCGTAAAAGTAGTAAACGATTTATTGAAGAAAACTCACCAAGGATAATTCTTTATTAACAATTGATATTATTAAGAAAGCATTGGCAAAGGTCGTGCTACGACTTTTGCCAATGCTTTTTGTGCAATACCTTTTATCTTTTATTCACATACCCAGCTGTGAGCCTCGCTGGCTTTACCTTTTACCTTTTACCTTTTATCTTTTACCTTTTACCTAACTATACACCCCCCCGTTGATATTAATCACTTCTCCGGTGATATACGAAGCTTTTTTAGAGACTAAAAACGATACGAGGTCAGCTACTTCTTCGGCTTCCCCAAAACGACCTACCGGTATAAGTTTCACGAGGTCTTCTTCGTTGAGCGAAGAGGTCATATCAGTACGTATAAACCCAGGAGCAATGGCATTCACGGTGATGTGTCTTTTGGCTACTTCTTGCGCCAAGGCTTTGGTAGCCGCAATAATCGCTCCTTTGGCAGCCGAATAGTTGGTTTGCCCTGCGGTTCCCTTCACTCCCGATACCGACGAGATGTTGATAATACGTCCATAACGATGGCGTAACATCTTTTGGATAAAGAAATTAGTAACATTGTAGAAGCCGTCGAGGGTAGTGGAAATCACCTTGCTCCAATCCTCTTGGGGCATCCACATAAAGAGCCCATCGCGGTTAATACCCGCGTTGTTCACAATCACCTCTACTACGGCATCTTTATTGTCGTGTTGCCATTTGGTAAGGGCTTCGGTAGTACTTTGGTGGTCAGATACGTCAAAGCGTATAATCTCTCCTTCGCGCCCTAATTTCCTAATGTGATTGAGGGTTTCAAGTGCAGCAACCTCATTGCTTTGGTAAGCAATGAGTAAATGATAATCGGTGTCTTGTGCGAGTTTTTCGCATATAGCGCGCCCTATACCTCGCGAACCTCCTGTAATAATAGCATATTTTCTCATTTGTTTTTTTATTTAGTTTTACTTCTTTTTTTGTTTTCTATCATTAGTCCGACAAGTCAGATTGTTCTATTTTTTCAATCACGCTGTCGCTACACTTTGGCAAAGTTTGAAACTAAGGTTGTAAGGAACATTTT
>NZ_KB291508.1:0-32480 GCF_000318315.2 Capnocytophaga sp. oral taxon 324 str. F0483
CCACTGTAGAGCCACTGTAGAGCCACTGTAGACCTACTGTAAAACCACCCTTTGTTCGTATTAGTGTCGTTGTAGTTTCTCCTCAGCGAGAGGTAATAAGGAGGATAGGTTCCCTTTGTTCATTAATCATTTTCTTTAAGATTACTATAATTTTTAAATACACAAACGAAAATAATAGAAATTTCCTCCTATCACTTTTTACTCATCTACTATCAAAAATATTTAAATATCTAATAGTTAAGCAATTAACTTTTATATATTTTTCTCCATTATCAAAAATTAGCCACAAATTTGATAGTGTTTGACCGATTTTTGATAGTACTATGCTTTCTTTTGCCTTACCTTTGCCTCCGAAAAAACATCGCATTTTCATCAATACGAAGAAAATTAAACCAATTGTTAAAAAACAAATACCAATATGATGAGTAGAAAGATAAACAAGCGCATTTTACTATCGCTTTTACTCTGCAATTGTTCGGGCGCTCTTTTCGCCCAACAAGTAAAAGGGGTGGTGAAAGCAAAATCCGACAACAGCCCTATGATGGGTGTAAGTGTGGTAGTGAAGCACAAAACAGTAGGTGCTTCTACTGATTTCGACGGGAAATATATCATTCAACCCGTTGCAGCCACCGATAGTTTGGTCTTTTCTTATATAGGCTACAAATCTCAAACCGTAGCCGTGAAAGGACGCAAGGAAATAAACGTAAGTTTAGAAGAAGAGGTGACGACTCTCGAAGGAGTTACCGTTTCTGTAGGGTATCGTACCGAACGTAAAACCGACCTTACCGGTGCAGTATCAGTAGTAAAGGTAAACGAGATGATGTCTACTGCCGAAAACAACCCTATGAAAGCCCTCCAAGGTCGTGTAGCTGGTATGCAAGTAACCGATAATGGGGGTCCTGCTGGTAAAGCTACCATTCGCATTCGCGGTATCGGTACGCTTAATAACAACGACCCTCTTTATATCATCGATGGAGTACCTACTCAGGGCGGTATGCACGAGCTGAACTCTAACGATATCGAGAGTATACAAGTGTTGCGTGACGCTTCGGCAGCAAGTATCTACGGGTCACGTGCTGCCAATGGAGTCATCGTTATTACTACCAAAAAAGGTAGAAACGGAGTGTTAAAGGTAGATTTCGACCATTATACTACCGTTTCGATGTTTCACTCTCGTATGAAGATGCTCAATGCTAATGAGTATGCACAAGTGCTTTGGAAAGCAGCTGTAAACCGTGGTAACGACCCTAACCAAAACGCTTTAGGTATTCACTACGATTATACTACCGATGCCAATGGTCACAGCACCCTTAATAATTTGTACTATCCACGTCAGTATTTTGATAAAACAGGAAGCCCTATGCTCCCTTCTAATACCGATTGGTTCAAGGAAATCACTCGTATGGGGGTAACTGAATCTTATAACCTTTCGGTTACCAATGGTACTGATAAAGGTAACTACTTCCTTTCGTTAGGCTATTATAACAACGATGGTTTGGTAAAGAATACCGATTTCTCTCGCCTCTCTGCGCGTATCAATACCGATTACAAACTCTTTGGCGATGTAGTAACCATAGGTGAAAACTTCACTGTAAACCGTACCAGCGAGGTAGAGCAACCTTACCAAATTACCGAAGCAGCAATGATAGCCGTACCTTTCATTCCGGTACGCACTCAAGACGGTAAGCATTGGGGAGGTCCTGTAAATGGTTTGCCCGACCGTCAGAACCCTGCTCGCTTAGTAAACGACAATAAGAATAATCGTTATAACTACTGGCGTATGTTCGGGAATGCTTTTGTAAACATTAAACCTATTGATAAGCTCAATATCCGTTCTAACTTTGGGGTAGATTACGGTAATTTCTATAAACGTACACTCAACCATTCGTATATTTCCGGTTTTATGGAAGAAGGCAAAGAAAAAACCTTCTCTCAACTCGAACAATCTCACTGGACGAAATGGAACTGGGCAAATACAGCTACCTACGACTTCGAGCTTGGCAAGAGTCGATTTGAAACCTTAGCAGGTATGGAAATGTTCTCACAAGATGATATAAACTTCTCTGTAAAAGGTACTACTCTTGCCTTAGAAACTCCTGAATATATGTGGCCTAATCTCGCTACAGGAGGTATTACAGGAGGTGGTGGAGCTACCGGTTATAAGTTGCTTTCTTTCTTCGGAAAAATCAACTATGCTTATGATAACAAATACCTCGCTTCAGCTACCCTTCGTCACGATGGTTCTTCTCGCTTTGCCAAAGATAACCGCTGGGGTACTTTCCCTGCTTTCAACTTGGGTTGGCGTCTTTCTCAAGAAGCCTTTATGGAGAATATTCGCAATACCGTTTCTGAAATTAAATTGCGCTTCGGTTGGGGGCAAAACGGTAACCAAGAAATCGGTAACTACTCTATTTACGATATTTACGATCCTTACTATGGGGTAACAGGCGACTATATTTGGTCTGGAACAGGTATTTGGAATACCTCTTACGATATCGAAGGAAAAGGCTCTGGTCAGTTAGCTTCTGGTTTCCGTCGTAGTCGTCTCGGTAACAAAGATCTCAAATGGGAAACTACCACACAAACCAACTTCGGGTTAGATTTCGGTTTCTTTAATAACAATCTCTACGGTTCAGTAGAATACTATATCAAAAAGACCAAAGACATCTTGGTAGAACCTCCTTATGCAGGTATCAAGGGTGAAGGTGCTACCCAATGGGTAAATGGTGCTGGTATGGAAAACAAAGGTTGGGAAGTATCAGTAGGTTATCGTAACGAGACCAAAGGCGGACTCAAATACGATATCAATGCCAACGTTTCAACCAATAAAAATAAAGTTACTGAATTACCAGAATCTGTAGTCAATGCTTATGGCGGAAATGGTAAATGGGATAATATCTTAGGTCGTCCTTATCAATCTTATTACGGTTATGTAGCTGATGGTATTTTCAAAACCCAAGAAGAACTCGATCAGCACCCTATACAAAACGGTAAAGGTATTGGTCGTATCCGCTACCGCGATTTGAATAACGATGGAGTAGTAAACGAAGACGACCGCACTTGGATTGGGTCTCCTTACCCTGATTTTATCTACGGTCTCAACCTCAACTTAGAGTACAAAAACTTCGATTTTACCCTCTTCTTGCAAGGCGTACAGAATGTCGATATTATCAACGATGTGAAAAAGCATACTGACTTTTGGAGTGTGGTAGATACCTACTCCAATAAAGGTCGCCGTTTGCTCGATGCTTTCGACCCTGTTACCAATCCTGATTCCGATATTCCAAGTGTAGCTTATACCGATGATAATAACGAAGGGCGTATGTCTACTTACTATGTAGAGAATGGCTCTTACCTAAAACTTCGTAACGTACAGTTAGGCTATACTTTACCTAAAGAAGTATCCGAAAAAATTAAGCTCAGCAAGTTGCGCTTGTATGTAAGCGGTCAGAATCTTTTTACTATCAAGAGCAAATCGTTTACAGGTAAAGACCCTGAAAACCCTAATTATGGTTATCCTATCCCAATAACATTCACTATGGGATTGAATGCTAGCTTTTAAATTATCAATAGTCTGACGTCTGATAAATAATAATAAAATGAAAAAGATAATATATACCACCACAATATTTGCAACTCTACTTACAGGTTGCAACTTCTTAGACGATAATCCACAAGGGATTATGACCGAGAAAGAGGCTATCTCTAAAGCCGATGAGTTGGTAACTACCGCTTATTCGTCTTTGGGTAACGACCACTACGATGCACCTTTTAGTCTTTGGATTTACGGTAATGTACGTGCCGATGACGCTTATAAAGGCGGTCAAGACGTGAGCGATATCCAGCATTTCCATTTCTATGAAATCGCTCAGAATATCGACCCTACTTTTGGTGAAGCTGACCGCTTTTGGTTTATGTGTTATATGGCTATTTCGCGTACCAATACTGCTCTGAAAGCCTTGCAACAGGCTTCCGATGCTGAAGTAGCAAATCGTCAATCGCGTATGGGCGAAATGTATTTCTTGCGAGGTCATTTCTATTTCGTGTTGAAAACTATCTTTGGGCATATTCCTTTTGTAGATGAGAATACACCTGATAGTGCTTACGAAACCACCCCTAACACTTTGCCTAATGATGAACAATGGCAAAAAATAGTAGCCGATTTCAAAAAAGCTTACGACTTATTGCCTAATACCCAACCTCAAAAAGGTAGAGCTGATAAATATGCAGCAGCAGCTTATTTAGCTAAAGCCTATTTGTACAAAGCGTATCGCCAATCAGAAAACAATAGTGTAACAGGTATCAATAGCCAAGATTTGCAAGAGGTACTTACTTATACAAGTTTTGCGTTAGGTTCTTCTTATGGTTTGGAAGATGACTTTGCGTTTAACTTCCTCCCCGGTGGTTATGAAAATGGTAAAGAATCTATGTTTGCGGTACAATACTCAGTGGACGATGGTACTCAGTACGGACGCCTCAACTGGGGTGACCAGCTCTCTGCTCCACAAAAGTTAGGTTGCTGTGATTTCCATAAACCAAGTCAGAATTTGGTAAACGCTTTCAAAACAGTGAATGGCTTACCCGATTTCGATAACTTCAACAACAACGATTACAACGCTACTAGTGATAAAGCCGACCCTCGTTTGTTCCACACCGTTGCCTTACCTGGTTTGCCTTATAAGTACAATGCCGAATTGATTTATAAGAATGATTGGAATCGCAATAGCAATGTATACGGTTTCTATGCATCACTCAAAGAGAATGTAGACCCTTCTTGCTCCTGCTTCCGCAATATCAACCCTTTCCGCGGTAACTCTAAGAATCGTATTCTTATCCGTTACGCCGATGTACTCCTAATGCGCGCCGAAGCTCTTATCGAACTCAACCGTAGCAACGAAGCCTTGTCACTTATCAACCAAGTGCGCCAACGCGCTAAACAAAGTACTTCTATGATTCCTTACGCTACCAATACTGATATAGCTGTATATCAAAATGGTGTAAACTGTACTTGGAATCAAGAATTTGCTCGCAAAGCGCTCCGTTGGGAACGCCGTTTAGAGTTTGCTATGGAAGGCTCTCGTTTCTTCGACCTTGTACGCTGGGGTATCGCCGACCAAGTGCTCAACGACTATTTCACTAAAGAGAAAACACGTCGTCCAGCGATATTCAGCAGTGCTTATTTCACTAAAAATAAAAATGAGTATATCCCTATTCCACAAAACCAAATAGGGTATGTAAAAGGTATTTACAAACAAAATGCAGGATTCTAATATGAAAACAATAGTACACAAACTCGCCCTCAGTGTAGTAGCTTTGCTCGGCTTACTCAGCTGTGACGAAAAGCACGAAGGCGAACTTATCAACGACAAAGAGGCAAAAATTAATGCCTTTCAAGCCGATGGTATCGATGGGATTATAGACGAGGAGAAACAAACTATCACGGTGTACGCTCCTTGGAATACCGATCTTACCAAAATGACCACCTCCCTCTCATTGCCCGAGGGAGCTACCTCAGTGCCTACTACAGGAACGAATGTCGATTTGAGCAAAGGTGCCAAATACCGTATTTTCAACGGTAACCTCTATTGGGATTACACTGTTACCGCTCAATATCCACAGTTAGAGAATTTTGCTATTGGCAAATACAAAGCTACGATTGACCACAGTACGGGTAAGATAAGCGTGAAATACCCTAAGGGTGAAAGTCTTACTGCGCTTACCCCCACCTTCAGCACAACACCTAATGCTACTGTGAGCCCTGCTTCGGGAGTTACCCAAAACTTTACTCAAAGCGTTACTTATACTATGAGTTATCGTGGAAAAAGCTTTGTGTATAGCGTAGAGATTATCCCTACTAACTTTGCACCTATTGCCTTTGTAGGTACAGCTAACAGTGCATCTGCTATAGCCGATGAAGACGAGAAAGCGGCTTACACTTGGCTTGCCGAAAATTACGACACTGCTAAATACATTTCGTTTAGCGACATCAAGGACGGCAAAGTTAATCTCAACGACTATAAAGTGATTTGGTGGCATTGGGATAACAACAAAGAGTTGCCTGCTGAAGCCAAAGCAGATGCTGTCGTAAACAAGATGAAACAATTCTATGCTGCCGGTGGTTCGTTCTTATTGTCTTCTTGGGCAGTACAATACGTAGTCGATTTAGGCATTGCCTTAGACGGCAAGGTAGTAAATAATATGTGGGGTGAAAATAATGTTCCATTTACAGTAGGTGAAGATTGGTCTCTTTGCTACAAAGGCAATGAAAACCACCCATTGTTTAAAGGATTGACTAAAAAGTCAGGGGTTGATTATATATCCTTCTTTCTTTCTAAAGGAACAAATACAAAAGGACATAATGCTATTTGGAACTTCGATTGGGGAGATTATGAACATAATGCTGCAGGTTGGCAAAGTGCTGCAGGCTCCAAAATATTAGCAAGTTTGCATTGGGACGTAACGATGAGCAATCGCGCTGTTATCTTTGAATACCTCAAACGAGGCAATGCAGGTCGCACTATCTGTATAGGTAGTGAAGCTTACGACTGGTATAACGAAAACAATTCACCTGCCAATGCTTATAAGGGCAATATAGAATTGCTCACTGCCAACGCCTTAGAATATTTAGCGAATTAATAGAAACATAAAATACCTCTTTTCATACGTATATGTGATAACCGTCCTTTCTTCCCCCTTAAAAAGGGGGAATAGGAGGAGGTTAAATAATTAAAAAGAGGTTAAAATTAAATTAATAAACAATGAAAAAGACACTTACATTGGCACTTTGTGCTACCGCTTTAATAGCTTGTGAAAAAAAAGAATATTGTAGTAACGATCCTAATGCGGCTCCCGATGCCTCTACTTGTTACGCAGTACAAGATTATGGTCGTACTTATAAGCACTTCTTTCAGCCCAAAAATGCGTGGGTAGGCGACCCTATGCCGTTCTATGACAATGGTAAGTTCCATATCTTTTACCTATACGACCAACGTCCAGCACCTGCAACCTTCCACCCTTGGTATAGTGCTACCACTACTGATTTGGTAAATTATACTGATAATGGTGAAGCTATCCCTTGTGGTGCCGACGGTTCGCACGAAGATGCCCTCGGTACAGGTTCAGTATTCAAAGATGGGAATACCTATTACGCTTTCTACACAGGGCATAACGGCGATTTAGACCCCAAAGAAATCATCTATTGGGCTACCTCTACCGACTTGAAAACGTGGACAAAGGATACACAACACTTCTTCCGTGCTCCTGATAAGTACGATGCCAATGAGTTCCGCGACCCTATTGTATTTAAAGAAGGAAATGCCTACAAGATGCTCCTCAGCACCCGTGCCGATATAGGAAGCGGTGTATGGAAAGGTGTCGTAGCACAATTCACTTCTACCGACCTTAAGAACTGGACAAAAGACCCGAACACACCCTTCTTCTATACTGACCCTTCTGCCTTTATGGTAGAATGCCCCGATGTGTTTACACAAGGGAATTATCAGTATTTAATATTCTCTAACATCGAAGAAAGCGTGCGCCGTGTGCAATACAGATACCGTCGTGTAGGTGACAAGAATTGGATTACCCCTGCACAACAAGATTTAGATGACCGTGTGTTCTATGCCGGAAAAACCGCTACCGACGGCACTCACCGCTATATATGGGGGTGGAATCCGTCGCGTATTAATTACGAAGATAATTCCGCTTATCACTGGGGAGGTTCTTTGGCTGTTCACGAGCTCACTCAAAACAGCGATGGTACCCTCAACGTAAAAATGCCTACCGCGTTCGATAGCAAACAAGCGGTATCTGCTTCTTTGGGTAGCATTTCGTTAGATAATAATACTCGTGTATTCGACCGTCTCAGCAGTGGTTTCAACAAGATAGTTGCCAAAATAAAAGCCAATACCGCTACCGAGTTTGGGGTAATGTTTGGCGCTTGTGGTAACCTTTATGAAACCTACCGCGTAACGCTTAACCTCAACAAAGGAGAGTTACAACTCAACCGCGTGATTAGAGACGGAGGTACTGCTACCATTAATAGCATAAAACTCCCCGTGAACGCCAACAAGGAATACACCGTGAAAATAGTGCAAGAAGGCTCGGCAGCAGCAATCTATGTGAACGATGCAGTAGCCCTTTCTATCCGTTGCTACAAGATGAACCAAAACCCTTGGGGTATCTTTGCTAACGGAACAGCAAACTTTACTTTTTAGGTAAAAGGTAAAAGATAAAAGGTAAAAGGAGGAAGAGGTGAACCTAAGACGAAGGAAAGACGAACAAAGGACGAAGGAAAGACGAACAAAAGACGAACAAAAGACGAACAAATGGACGAACAAAGGACGAACAAAGGACGAACAAAGGACGAAGAAAAGACGAACAAAAAACGAAGAAAAGATGAGTCTAAGGCAAAGCTAAAGCGAACCTAAGGCGAAGGACGGGTATAAACATCTTATCTTTTACCTCAAAAACAGATACTTTCATTACTTTATAAGTCTCAGCTTCCTCCCTCTCCTTAGTGAGAGGGAATGAAGATGAGGAATTAGTTTACTTATTTGCTAATTCAAATAAAAATAATGTATATTTGTACCATCTTTTAATTAAAAGAGATATAAAAAAGTATATGAATAACAAACTAATAGCAGGATTAGGAGTCTTAACACTCACTGCCTGCCAGCAAAACACTGATGACCTCATCATCGAGGACTTCGAATCGGGCACTTATGCCAATTGGACGGTAGAAGGCGACGCCTTTGGTGCGACTCCCGCCACGGGTAGCTATACCGGTCAGCAGCCCGTAACAGGCTTTGAAGGGAAACACCTTGCCAATAGCTTCAACAACGGCGACGACTCTCGAGGAGCTCTAACCTCCAAAGAGTTCACCATCGAGCGCGATTACATCAACTTCCTCATAGGAGGAGGCACTCACGCCGATACCTACATCGAGCTTTTGGTAGACGGAAAGAGTGTGCTACAATCGCGTTCTCTCTACGAAACAGAAACCCTACAATGGCTCACTTGGGACGTAAAACCCTATAAAAACAAGAAAGCAATCATCCGCATTATCGATAACCAACGTGGCGGATGGGGGCATATCCTCATCGATCAAATCGAACAAGGTAACAAACAAAAAAGCGTTTTTATGACTGATTACACCCGTACCTTTGAAGCCAAAGACAAATACCTGCTCATTCCTGTGGAAGACCAAGCAACCGAAAACAAAGTTCAACTATCGGTAGACGGTACCCTTATAGGCGAGCCAATGACTATTCGCATTGCCCAAAACAAAATAGACTACTGGGTGCCTATCGCTATCGAGGCGTACAAAGGCAAAAAAGTAACCCTTACTTTTGCAGTAGCTAAAACTACCGATATGGGCTTAGCCGAAATCAAACAGTCGGCTGAATATAACTTCAACTACAACGAAAAATACCGTCCGCTATACCACTTCACCCCTCAATACGGCTGGATGAACGACCCTAACGGAATGGTATACCTCGACGGAGTGTTTCACCTCTTCTACCAATACAACCCTTACGGAGCGCGCTGGGGCAATATGCACTGGGGGCACACCGTTTCCAAAGACTTGGTGAATTGGGAATACAAGCCTTATGTATTAGTCCCCGATAAGTTAGGAGCGATTTTCTCAGGCAGTGCTGTGATTGATCACGAGAATACTGCCGGCTTTGGCAAAGGTGCTATGGTGGCTATTTTTACCTCAGCAGGCGAACGCCAAACACAGTCTATTGCTTATAGCCTCGATGGCGGAAAGACCTTCACCAAATACGAAGGCAACCCTGTCCTCACTGATGCCAATATCATCGACTTCCGCGACCCGAAAGTATTTTGGCACGCACCCTCTAAACAATGGGTGATGAGCCTTGCTACTACCCAAACGATTACCTTCTATGGCTCTAAGAACCTCAAAGAATGGACACGCCTCAGTGAATTTGGCGAAGGCTTAGGCGGACACGGCGGAGTGTGGGAATGCCCCGATCTCTTCCCCCTTACTTATGAAGGAAAAACCAAATGGGTGCTCTTCGTGAGTATCAACCCAGGTGGACCTAACGGCGGAAGTGCTACTCAGTACTTTATCGGTAATTTCGATGGCAAAACCTTCACCCCCGATACTATGAACTATCCGCTTTGGTTAGACTACGGACGCGATAATTATGCAGGCGTAACGTGGAGTAATGTTCCCGCCACCGATGGTCGCCGTCTCTTCATAGGCTGGATGAGCAACTGGGATTATGCCAATGAAACCCCTACTCAAAATTTCCGTAGCGCGATGACCGTTGCCCGCGTTTTGCGTTTGGTGCATAATGGCGAGCACTTGGTAGTAGCCAGTGAGCCCGTAAAAGAGTTGGAGAGCTTGCGTCGTGAAGCAGTGCTTTTAGGTGATAAAACACGTACCAACACCTCCGATGCTATAACGTTCGAAAACTTCTTGCCCAATAATCAAGGAGCTTATGAACTCACTTTCACGGTAACCCCTAACGAAACCGATACTTTCTCATTCGCTCTCGAGAATACCAAAGGTGAAACTATTAAATACCTATTTGACGGCGCTAATAAAACTCTATCGGTAGACCGCAGTAAGAGCAGTGTAGCTTTCAATGCCAACTTCGCTGAAACGCTTATCAAAGCACCAATGGTAGCTAAGAAAAGCTATACCGTACGCTTATTGGTAGATAAAGCCTCAACCGAACTCTTTGTGAACAACGGCGAAGTAGTACAAACCAATGCGGTATTTCCTACCGAAGTGTACAATACTCTCCGCTTCAACACTAGCAAAGGTACCCTCACCCTTAAAAATGTAACTGTCTATAAATTGAAATAATAATCCTCTCCCTCTGCCCCTCTCCCAAGGAGAGGGGAGTGTGTGAGACTAATAATATATTCATAGTATGCAACAGAATAACAACTATCTAAAATATTTATTACCTGTACTCCTATCATTCTTCTGTATGGGCTTCGTAGACCTTGTAGGCGCAGCCTCTAACTTTGTAAAAGACGATTTTGGCTTGACCGAAACCACTGCCAAAGCACTTCCTGCAATGGTATTCTTTTGGTTTCTGCTTTTCTCAGTGCCCACAGGTGTACTGATGAGCAAAATAGGGCGTCGTAAAACTGTACTCCTCAGCTTAGTGATTACTATTTTAGCGATGGTAGTGCCCTTTATCAGCTACAACTATACCACTATGCTGGTAGCTTTCTCCTTGCTTGGTATTGGTAACACGCTAATGCAAGTATCACTAAACCCTCTGATGTCAGTCATCGTAAAAGGTGACAAACTCGCAAGTTCACTCACTTTTGGTCAGTTTATCAAGGCAATAGCCTCGTTTTCTGCCCCCTTGCTGATGAGCTTCTGCTTTGATAAATTCAATGATTGGCGACTTTTCTTCCTGCTCTTTGTAGCTATTTCGGTAGTAACCCTCTTGTGGCTTGGAGCTACCCATATTGAAGAAGAGAAAAACGACAGTAAAAACGCCACCTTTGCCGAGTGTTTTGCACTGCTTGCCAACCCTTATGTACTTTTGTGTTTCATTGGTATTATGTGCCACGTAGGAATAGACGTAGGAGTTAATGCATCAGCGCCCACTATCTTTATGGAACGTTTAGGGCTTACCACTACCCAAGCCTCTTTTGCCACCAGCTGGTATTTCTTATTCCGTACCATAGGATGTTTGTCAGGAGCTTATATTCTCACCAAAGTATCTCCTAAGAGTTTCTTTACCCTTAGTGTGCTTTGTATGGTAGCCTCAATGGCGATACTGTTCTTTTTCAGTGATAAGACAATGCTCTACACCGCTATTGCTTTGGTAGGTTTTGGCAATTCCAATGTATTCTCAATCATTTTCTCGCAAGCCCTCTTGCAGAACCCTACTAAGAAAAACGAAGTATCAGGTTTGATGATTATGGGACTCTTTGGCGGTACTATCTTCCCTTTTGCAATGGGCTTAGCTTCCGATGCAATGAACGGCTCACAGATAGGAGCCCTTATTGTCCTCAGCATAGGAGTATTATATCTGTTGCTAATGAGCACTCGACTCAAAGCAAATGCTAACAATTAGTCGTTAGAGAGTCCTACAAATTGTATAAGTCGGATTAGTCAGAAAGGTCTGACGACTGATAGTATTTATTATTAGTAGTAGGAAATCTCAAAAAGAATTTATAACTTTGTACGCTGAAAAAGAATTAACAACAACACTCTCGCCTTCTTCCCCCAAGGGGAAGACAGAGGAGAGGATAACATATAATACGATGAAAAATACAGTAGTAGGATTGGGAGAAATCCTTTGGGATGTCTTCCCTGAAAGAAAAGTATTAGGCGGTGCACCTGCTAATTTCGCTTACCACGTGTCGCAATTTGGTTTTAACGGCTATGCTGTGAGTGCCATTGGAGGCGACCTCCTCGGTAAAGAAATACTAAAAAGTTTAGAAGAAAAAGAACTCAACTACATCATTGAGAAGACTGATTTCCCCACAGGTACCGTAAAAGTACAGTTGGACGGTCGTGGGGTGCCTACCTATGAGATTAGCGAAAATGTAGCGTGGGACAATATTCCATTCTCTTCGCGTATTGAGAACTTAGCAAAGAACACTAATACCGTGTGCTTCGGGTCGTTAGCACAACGCAGTGAAATATCGCGCGCTACTATCCACAAGTTCTTAGATTTGATGCCTGCCGAGAGTTTAAAAGTATTCGATATCAACCTCCGCTTGAAATATTTCAGCAAAGAGGTAATCGCCGATTCGTTAGACAAGGCAACCGCATTAAAAATCAATGATGAGGAGATAGTGAAAGTGGCTGAAATGTTCAATTTGCAAGGAACTGATGAAGAGGTATGTAAGCGCCTATTAGAGAAATACAACCTCAAATTCCTCATCTTAACGCAAGGTACAAGAGGTAGCTATGTGTTTACGCCTAATGAGAAATCGTTCTTAGGTACGCCTAAGGTTACCATCGCCGATACGGTAGGAGCTGGAGACTCGTTCACAGCTGCTTTTGTAGCCTCTTACCTCAATGGTCGCAGTATTGCTCAATCACATCAATTGGCGGTAGAAGTATCGGCTTACGTGTGTCAGCAACACGGTGCGATGCCTCGTCTTGCCGATGCTCATTTGGAGTTGTTTAGATAAAATGACTTTTAGGAAGTATCATATACTTTTTTTATATTTCGCTCTCTTTGCTTGCCTTGCTTGCCAAAGGGAGCGAAACCCCCGTTATGTGATAGGGGTGTCGCAGTGCAGTGAAGACCTTTGGCGACAAACGATGAACGAGGAGCTAAAACGTGAAGTAGCCCTTTACCAAGCCAATACTGAGCTACTGATTCGCAGTGTGAAAGACGATACTCCTAAGCAAATTGCCGATATAGAGTGGTTTATAGAACAAAAGGTAGATGTGCTCGTCGTTTCGCCTAACGAGTCGGAAGCGTGTACACCAGTTATTGAAAAGGCTTACCAGCAGGGTATTCCCGTGATTTTGGTAGATAGGAAAATAGCTACTGAGAGTTATACTGCCTATGTGGGAGCTAATAATTACCAAATAGGTAAAGAAGCGGGACACTATGCGATAGGTATTCTCAAAGGCAAAGGCAATATAGCCGAAGTGCGTGGTACCAAAGGCTCAACTTCCGATGCGGAACGCCATAAAGGCTTTGTAGATGCCCTTAAGAATGCTCCTGAGGTGCGAATAGTAGCCGAGACCTGGGGCAACTTCCTCAAAGCAGATGCCAAAGTGCAAATGCAACAACTTTTTCAGCAACACCCCAATATCGACCTTGTGTTTGCGATGAACGACCCAATGGCAGCGGGTACTCACGAAGCAGCGATGCAATTCAACGGTAAGATACCCTTTATCATAGGGGTAGATGCGCTACAACAAGAAGGAATTAGCAATATAGAGAACAACGTGCAAGACGCATCGTTTATCTATCCTACGGGAGGAGAAAAGGTTATTGACCTTGCAATGAAAATACTCCATAAACAACCTTTTGAGCGCGAGAATATCCTCAATACCGCTGTGGTGGACAAGAGCAATGTGCGTATTTTACAGTTGCAAACAGAGCAAATTGCTCAAAAACAAGCTAAGATAGAGGATATCAATCAGCAGCTGAGTGAGAGCCTTATTCAGCATACTACTCAGCGTACACTCTTCTATATTTCTATTATTGCTATTGGTTTGATTACCATATTTTTGGCAATAGCTATCAGAGCATATCGCACTAAGAGCCGTGCTAATAATCTGTTAGAGAAACAAAACGAAGAAATCAAACGTCAGGCTACCGAATTGCAACGACAAAAAGAGCGCTTGGAGGAAATCTCGGCGCAATTAGAAGAGGCGACCCAAGCCAAATTACTCTTCTTTACCAATATTTCTCACGAATTTAAAACACCGCTGTCGCTTATCTTAGGTCCTGTGCAGACGCTTTTGGCTCACAATTCACTTCCCAAAGAAGAACAAGACTTGTTATTCCTCATCAAAAAGAACAGCAACCGACTTTTGCATCTCATTTCCGAAGTAATTGAGTTCCGCAGTTATGAGAATGGCAAGATGCAAATGTACTTCACTAAGGGTAACTTAAAACGGTTTCTTACTGAACTCAATTCTTTTTTCAGTGACCGTATCAAACAAAAGAAACTCAACTTTCAGTTTCTTGCCGAAGATACTTCTTTTGAAATGGCTTTCGATAAGGAAAAAGTGGAGAAAATCTACTTCAACCTGCTTTCCAATGCACTGAAATTTACACCTCAAGGAGGATGTATCACCGTGTCGTTAGAAAAAGGAGACCTTCCCCTAACCCCCTCCAAAGGAGGAGTAGCAGTGCTACGTGTGTTCAATAGCGGTTCATATATTCCGAAAGACAAACAAAGTGAGGTGTTTGAGCACTTCTACAAAATAAATCCCGATAGCGAAGGTTCGGGTATAGGTTTGGCTTTGGTACAAGCCTTAGTAGCCTCACACAACGGTACCATCAGCGTAGAGAGTACAGAAGAGGAGGGGACAACCTTCGTCATTCGCCTGCCTTTCACTCAAGAACAAGTATCGGTAAAAGCGGTATACGACAGCAATTACATAGAAACCCATCTCGACTTATTGCCTTCGTTGCCCGCACCTACCGAGAAACTCAAACTACCTACGGCTTCTCCAACGGCTTCGGAGAAACCTACTGTACTGATTGTGGAAGACAACGAGGATATGCGTCAGTTTATTCGATATATCCTCAGTGATGACTATAACCTTATCGAAGCTGAAAACGGTGAAGAAGGCTTTGAAGTCGCTAAAAAGCACCTCCCCGATGTAGTAATCAGCGATGTGATGATGCCCAAGACTGATGGCTTCGATTTATGTCAGTTGATAAAAACTAACGTGGCTACTAATCATATTCCTGTGATTTTGCTCACTGCTTATGCGTTAGACGAACAGAAGCAAGTGGGCTTCGAGAGTGGTGCCGATGCCTATATTGCGAAACCTTTCAACATAAAATTACTGAAAACACGAGTGCGCAAGCTCATAGAAAACCGTAAGAAGATACGTGAGAGTTTTAGTAATTTCCTCTTGAACGAAACTAAACAAGAGACTTTAGGTAAGGTAGAACAGCAGTTTATCACCGATTTTACGCATTACGTAGAGAACTCTATCGCCAATCCTGAAATGAATATAGACGAAATAGCCGACGCCTTAGGTTTGTCGCGCTCTAACCTATATCGCAAAATCAAATCCCTCACCGACTATTCGCCTAATGAGCTTATTCGCACTATACGAGTAAAATACGCTAAGCAGTTGCTCAACAGCAAAGCCAAGAGCATCTCGGAAGTTGCTTATGAAGTAGGATTTTCTTCTCCTTCCTACTTTGCGAAATGCTTTAAAGATTTTTACAACGAGAGTCCGACAGAATACTTGGAACGGATTAGGTAATTAATTGTCAATTGTTTTGTATCTTTCCCCCAATTAAATTAATTATTTGAGGTGTCAAAATAATTTCATATATTTGCACTCTGAAAACTAATATATTATGAATTTATTCAAAGGACAAAGCCTCTTAGAGTTTACAGAACGCTTTAAAACTGACTTAGATTGCGAAGAATATTTAGCTTCTTTAAAATGGGAAGACGGATATTGCTGTCGCAAATGTGGCCATAAAAAATATCAAATCCGAAAAGATTTTTCGCGTACTTGTAATATCTGTGGAGATTAGGATAGAAAATTATGCAGGTAAAATTAGATAAAATTTCAGAGTGGACGACTACGGGATTCAAGCTAAGCAATGGTGCCTATCAATATGCTCCAATAAATGCAAAAAATCATTTTGCACGAGGAAAAGACGAATTTGTTATCTGGAGTAGCGACGATGACGGCAATAGCTACGGTATCGTTTGGATAAAGGCGGGGCGATGGTCATTCATTCCGTCTCCCGCACAAAAGAAAAGCTGGAATAAGCCCGTTTTGTTGGATACAGGTTCCGATATTTTAATTATTAGCGGAGAAGACAAAAAAGTCTGGTGGGTGTCGTCTCCCGAGCAGAAACCGTGCGAAGTAGTAAGTGAAAACTTGTGTGCTGCAGAGAATATCACGGAGATTTCCACACTTGGCGAAAACGGGGTTTATCCGATTATTTGCCGTGTCGACGGAGAGGTCTTTGCCGCAAATAGTTTTACCTCTCTACATTATGACAATGAGACGCATACGCTACATTGGGACAAGCAACTCACCCCTGTGTTTACAAATGAAAAAGTCCGAAGCAATTTTATGCTATCCTTAGGACGGGCAGAGGGTATCTATCACAAAATGGATTTTAGTTACTCCTATCCCCAGATAGGTAGCCTTATGATAAAAGATAATTCGATTTATGCCTTCGTGGAAGCAGATACAATAAATCCTTGCAGCTTATCACAATTCAAGTATTATTGGTACCTCGAACTCACCCAAGACGGTATCTACAAGAGGAAAATATGGGGAAAGGAAAAATTGGAAAAGCTTGCACAAAAGCAAGGCTTGAGGGGAAAATTCAGCGCCCAAAAAGAATATCTGATCCTATCTCCGATTTTCAAGACAGATGAATGGAAAGGAAACCAAAAACTGTTGAGATTGTCTGACCTGGAGCTTCTCGATATTACATTCCCAAGAGGATATTCCAAATTCAGAATTATGGATATTTGGGATAATCACATATTTATCAGCGACGAGGCAGACCATATCGCCCTCTGCAAAATGGTGGTATAGATGATTTCAGAAAAGGAGATGGTTATGTATAAAAATATCATTCTTGATAAAATAATGATTTTCCAAACAAAGAGGGATTTAGTTTTATATTGTATCTCATTATCAAACCGTTATATCCGTCAATCTAACCATTTGCTCATTCAATTTTAAACCTATTTTTGTACAATTCTTCATCAAAATAAACATCTGATTGCGCTCCTTTATTAAAGCTAAATCTTTTTTCTACCCTTAAAAAGCTAATAATCCATTTATTTATTGTATCTTTGCACAAAGTTCCTGAATTTTGGTGTTCTTTCTCAAACACAAATTTACTAATTTTCGGGAACTTTTATTTTATTTAAAAAGTTTAAAACAACTTCATAAACTTTGCATATTGGAATATGTATAGAATGAGTTTATTGAAGTTAATAGAATATTTGTAGTTTATTTATTAAGTTCGATTCTCACATAATTCGTAATTTATTTATGGTCAACATGACCTAATTTCATAGAAGGTAAGTATTTATAAAAAAAAACTAAAAAAGAGATTTATGAGCATTAGATTGTATAAGAATATTTTATTGTTCTTATTTTTATGGGTTAATACATCGGCTTGCATTTCTGCTGATACAACAAAAACTGTGGAGAGTAAGACAATAGGAAATGGAGTGATAATCACTGAGGCAAAAGGATGGTTAGAGACTGTTTACGCTAAATGGAAACCTATAGCTGGAGCTGATGGTTATAATGTTTATGTGAAAGGTGGGCAACATGCTGATTATAGCAAGGTTGATGCCGAGTTGATACGCTTATATAATGGCTATGTACGAGTTGATATTCCAGGATTAAAAGCTGGCACTTATTCTCTGAAAATTGTAGCTGTGAAAGGTGGGGAAGAAACCCAATCGGGTGAGGTAACAGGGCTGAAAGTCTTGAATTATCTACGTGAGGGCTTTGCTCATAAGAACTATTCGGGTGTAGGTGCTTATAATGATGATGGTACATTGAAGCCAGGTACGGTTGTTATTTATGTTAATAAAGACAATGCTAAAACAGTCAGTGCTCGTTTAGGTAAGGCTACGTTCACAGGTCTTCAGGCTATTCTTAACGCTTATCAGAAAGGCAATATCACCACACCATTGTCTGTTAGAATCTTAGGTTTACTTAGAAATGGTGATACTGATGCTTTTGGAAGCAGTACAGAAGGTATACAGATTAAGGGAAAGCAGGCAGATAGTGAGATGAATATTACCATTGAAGGAATTGGTGAGGATGCCAGTATCTATGGTTTTGGCTTTTTAGTAAGGAATGCTAAGAGTGTTGAATTTCGCAATTTAGGTATCATGCGAGCTATGGACGATGGTGTGTCACTTGACACAAATAATTCTAATATATGGGTTCATCACATGGATTTATTCTACGGAAGGGCGAGCGGTGGAGATCATATTAAGGGAGATGGTTCTATTGATGTGAAGACTGATTCAAAGTTTGTCACAATAGACAACTGTCATTTCTGGGACACAGGAAAGACAAGTATGTGTGGTATGAATAAAGAAACAGGTCCTAACTATATCACTTATCACCACAACTGGTTTGATCATAGTGACTCTCGTCATGCACGTGTTCGTACGATGAGCGTTCATTTATGGAATAACTACTATGATGGTTGTGCAAAATATGGAATTGGTGCAACGATGGGTTGCAGTGTTTTCTCAGAAAACAACTATTTTCGTGCTACAAAGAATCCTATCTTGATATCAAAGCAGGGAAGTGATGAAAAAGGTGCTGGCAAATTCTCTGGTGAGCCTGGAGGTATGGTGAAAGAGTATGGAAGTTTATTTACAGAGAAGGGATCAGAGAATGCTTATACTCCAATTAGCTATGCAGATAATAACAGCAGCTTTGATTTTTATCATGCTATTTCACGTAATGAAAAAGTACCAGCCTCTGTTAAAACGCTTCATGGTGGAAATACCTATAACAACTTTGATACAAATACTGCACTAATGTATTCCTATAACCCAGATGCAACCTCTCTTGTTCCTTCTCAAGTCACGGGATTCTATGGAGCAGGACGTTTGAATCATGGCTCTTTGCAGTTTAAATTTAACAATGCTATCGAAGATACGAATTCTACTCCTATACCAGCATTGGAAGCACTTATTGATGCTTATTCAGGTAAGTAGTTTGGTAAAGGGCTATATGTTTGTAGCTTGAAAAGTATACTTTGATAAGAGGTTGTAAGGCTATGTCTTACGTTTATTTTTCGTTAACCTTGTAGTCTTGGGTGTATATAATAAACGTATTTAAACATTTTTTAGAAACTTGGAGATGAACCCTAATAGGAGGATTCCTTTTTAAGTTATATCAAGACACTTGTGTCTTATTATCAAACCTTTATATCCGTCAAGCCAACCATTTGCTTGTTCAATTTTAAGCCTATTTTTGTACAACTCTTCATCAAAATAAACTCGTACGGACGGAAGTTAGAAAATGAGGTGGGGCTACAAACTCGCACTAACGGGGGAACAACTTTTTTGGGTACAACTTTGGCAAAGGTGTGTGTTGCACGGGCAAAAACTTTGAGATGAAAAAGCGATGGGTTGGAGGCTATTAGGATGATTCGGAAGAAAACGGAGATTTTCAGAAGGAGGTTAAGAGAGTTTTTGCAGAAAAAAGGCTGTAAGAAGGGTGGGGTTAGCTTATAGAGAGCTTATAGGAAGGCTTATACGAATCTTGGAAGATTGTTATAGAAAGGGTGTGTAAATAGTTGATTCTTACTGTAATACAACAGTGAAAAAAAATGTTAAAAACAGAGTTTCGAGACGAAAGAAAAGGGAATAGGCACTAGGCACTAGGCCTTAGGTCATAGGCACTAGGGGGGAGTATGACGGAAAATCAAAAGAAACCTCCCCCTATTCACATACTCCGCTCTCGCGGACTTCCATTCAAAAGGGGAATGTGATGACGGAAAAGGGAAGAAAAGCCGAATGACGAGTGACGAATGATGAGGGTAATGTGGTGAAAAACTTCTCTTGGAAAATTGTTATAAAAAAGGTATGAAGCATTGGTTTTAAGTGAGATTTTTTTGTGTATTCGCGATTGATTTTATACTTTTGCGCCTTATTAAATATATGCTTAAAAACGATGAAACGATTACTTTATATGTTATTGGCGCTATTGTCTTCGGCTTCTGCCTATTCACAAATGCTTTTTTCGGAAAACCTTACTATGACGATAGACAGCACCAAAACTCTGCAAGGGAGCCTAATGCCTATCTTGGATTTTAAAACCGAAAAAGAAGATGTCTTCACTTTTAAAAATACGGCTAACCTCAACTTGCTTATCAATCGCAATAGGATTATTAATGTAATTAACAAGTTTGAATTATCTACTTATGGTAGTCAAGTAATATTAAGTGGTGGCTATGTGCATATGGAGTACCGCTATCTGTTAGACCACGCTTTTGAGGTGTATCCTTATGCTGAGTCGCAATGGGCAGAGAGCAGGGGAATGAACCACAAGATTTCTACCGGCTTACAATCGCGTTATCGGTTGCTGAATACTCAATCCTCGCTGATGTTTGCTGCGGTGGGCTTCTTCTTTGAATACGAAAAATGGGAATATCCTGCTCCCGATAACGTTGAGGCTACTTATGCTTACAGTCGCAGTATCAAAAGTCATTTGTCGCTCAGTTATAAACTTCGAATAGGTGAAAAATGGGAGCTTACCACTACTGCCATTCATCAAACTAGACCTGATAGTACTTTTAAGGAAGCGCGCTATGGTGGGGCTATTGACCTTAAATACAATATTACGCCTACCATAGGTATACTTGCTACCTACCGACTTATTTACGACTCTGCCCCTATTGTACCTATAAAAAAAGACTATCATTCGCTTGAAGTAGGGCTTAATATTTCTTTCTAATTTCCCCATTTGCTAATTTATTAATTTTCTGATTAACATTATGTATACAATTCCTTATATTGAATCCGAGGAGTTTTTCTATTTGGATGTATTCCTAAAATTGCTTTTAGGATTGTTGGCTCTTGCCTTAATCATCAACAAATCGGGCAAGGGTAATTTGGCACCGAGTTCGGCAATGGATCAGGTGCAAAATTACGTACTTGGGGGTATTATTGGAGGTGTGATTTACAGTCCATCGGTAAGTATCTTTCAGTTTGCTATCGTATTGGCTATTTGGGCATTCCTTATCATAGGGTTACGTCAGTTAAAAACTAAGAACCAAGCTTTTAGGAGGTTTATAGACGGTGCCCCTGTGATTGTTATCAATCGAGGTAAGATAGATATAGCCGCCTGCAAAAAAGCTAAAATTACGGCACACGAACTCGCTTTCAAACTGCGTAAAGAAGGGGTATACTATATCAGAGAGGTAAAAAGAGCGGTACTTGAACAGAATGGCGAACTCATTATCGTGTTGGCAGGAGAAGAAAACCCCAAATATCCTGTCATTACCGATGGGATTATTCAAAAAAGCGTACTGGAAGATGTGGATAAAACCGAAGGATGGCTACTTGGAGAGCTACAAAAGGCAGGATACAGCAATCCTTCCGAGGTATTTTTAGCAGAATACGAAAATGCTCAGATAAAAGTTATACCCTATATTTAGTAACAATGAGAAAGAAAAGCCCTCAAAAACATTTTGCTATTCGTTGTTATTTTATTATCTTTGCCCAAAATACTTAATTGCTATTACAATGAAGTTAAAACATATTACTCTTTTGGTAGCCTCTACTTTTGTGCTAGGGGCTTGTAATCAATCTAAAACAGCTTCTGAGCAAGAAGCACAACCCTCTCAAAAACCGCTTATCAGCTATGTAGACCCATTTATTGGTACGGGCGGACACGGACATACCTACCCTGGAGCGACTACGCCTTTCGGTATGATACAAGTGAGCCCCGTGAATGGGCTCAGCAACTGGGATTGGTGCTCAGGTTACCACTATTCCGATAGCCTTATGGTAGGTTTTGGACATTTGAGCCTTAGTGGTACGGGGATAGGCGACCTAAACGATATCTTGCTAATGCCTACTACTAAAGAGTATGATCTCAGCGTACTCAAATACGGTCGCAAAGAGCAATACCCTGTGAATGCCCAAGAGTTTCGCGATATGGTGCCTTACAAATCGAAGTACAGCCATAAGAACGAAAAAGCAGAACCTGGTTATTACCAAGTGTATTTAGAAGACCCCAAAGTGAACGTTGAACTCACCGCGGCACAACGTTATGCCGTACATCGTTATACTTTTGAAAAAGGCGCTGAACAATCAGTACTACTGAACTTGGGATTTGCTATCAACTGGGATAGCCCTACC
The DNA here is from genome assembly GCF_000318315.2 of Capnocytophaga sp. oral taxon 324 str. F0483. NCBI lineage: Bacteria > Pseudomonadati > Bacteroidota > Flavobacteriia > Flavobacteriales > Flavobacteriaceae > Capnocytophaga > Capnocytophaga sp. oral taxon 324. The sequence continues at coordinate 22,546 of NZ_KB291508.1, forward strand.
AAAACTTCTTTTAGCAAATCGGATAAGAAGTTAGACGCTAATAACAACGACAATATTATCACAGGTTATCGTTATAGTACTGGCTGGGCTGAAAACCAAAAAGTGTTCTTTGCGATTCAGTTTTCTAAGCCTATAAAAAATATTACCTATCAAAAACACAAAGATGATGTTACTTCAGGGCAAATCTTCTTTGATAATACTGATGAGAAGTTAGAGGTAAAAGTAGCCGTTTCGTCAGTGAGTGAAGAAAATGCTTTAGATAACTTGGAGTTATATAACGCTCCTAATTTTGATAAAACCAAATCATTAGCACAACAACAATGGGAAAAGACTCTTAGCAGTATAGTAGTAGAAACCCCTGTTGATTCTCTCAAAACCATTTTCTATACTGCCCTCTATCACGCACAAGTAGCGCCTGTAACTTTCTCTGATAAAAATGGTCAGTTTCGCCTACAAAACGATGAGATCGCAAAAACAGAAGGCACAGCTTATTCTACCCTTTCTTTGTGGGATACTTTCCGCGCCGAGCACCCACTGCTTACCCTTTTGCAACCCAAAGTAACTGCTGATATTATCAACTCAATGTTAGCTTACTACCAAGTGCACAAAGTATTGCCCGTTTGGACACTATATGGTAACGAAACCAATACAATGACGGGCTATCACTCGGTAGCTGTGATTGCCGAAGCCTATCTTAAAGGGGTACGTGGTTTTGATGCTGAGAAGGCTTACGAGGCAATGAAAACTACAATGATGCAAGACGCACGGGGACTCAAAGCATACAAAAAATATGGTTACATTCCTTATAACGCAGGGGTAGACGAATCAGTTACTATTACTCTTGAATACGCTTACGACGACTGGTGTGTAGCGCAAATGGCTAAAGCCTTAGGTAAAACCGAAGATGCCGACTTCTTTACCAAACGCTCTGAAGCCTATGCTCACCTATTTGATAAAGAAACAGGCTTTATGCGCGGTAAAAGCACTGATGGTAAATGGCGCACACCTTTTGACCCTAAACGCTCCGACCACCGTGAAAATACCGACTATACCGAAGGTAACGCTTGGCAACACAGCTGGTTTGTGCCTCACAACGTACAAGGTCTTATCAGCTTATTTGGAGGCAATGAGCCTTTTGTAACACACTTAGAAAAACTTTTTACCGAAAGTTCTGAAATCACCGGTGAAAACACCTCTCCTGATATCTCAGGACTCATAGGTCAGTATGCACACGGCAATGAACCTAGCCATCATATTGCCTATATGTTCAACGTAGCAGGACAACCTAAGAAAACCCAATATTGGGTAGATCGCATCTTGCAAACTCAGTACAACACTACCCCTAACGGACTCAGTGGCAATGAGGATTGCGGACAGATGTCGGCTTGGTACATTTGGAGTGCTATGGGCTTATACCCTATGAATCCAGCTTCTACCGAGTATGAGTTCGGTCGTCCACTCTTTGATAAAGTAACCATACACTTGCCTAACGGAAAGACTTTTACCATTATAACCAAGAATGTGTCTAAAGACAATAAATATATCCAATCTGTAAAACTCAACGGTAAAGAATACACCCAATGGCATATTTCTCACCAAGACCTTTTAAAAGGCGGTGAATTAGTTTTTGAAATGACAAATAAATAAATGAAAAGAAATATCTTAATCACAGGAGGAGCTGGATTTATCGGCTCTCACGTCGTGAGGCTATTTGTAAACAAATACCCCGACTATCACATTTTTAACTTAGACAAACTTACTTACGCTGGCAACTTAGAGAATGTTGCCGATGTAGCCAATGCCCCTAACTATACCTTTATACAAGCGGATATTTGCGACTACGAGCGTATGAAAGCCCTCTTCGCTGAACATCACATCGATGGGATTATTCACCTCGCTGCCGAAAGTCACGTGGATAGAAGTATTGAAGACCCTTTTATCTTTGCGAAAACGAATGTGATGGGTACTTTGAGCCTTTTGCAAGCAGCTCGTGAATCGTGGAAAGATAATATGCAAGGCAAACGCTTTTATCACGTCTCTACCGATGAGGTATACGGAGCCTTAGAAATAGGCGAAGCACTCTTTACAGAGAAAACGCCTTACGACCCCCAATCACCGTATTCGGCATCTAAAGCTTCCTCAGACCATTTTGTGAGAGCTTACCATAACACTTACAAATTGCCTGTGGTGATTTCAAACTGTTCCAACAATTACGGTTCTCACCAATACCCTGAAAAGTTAATACCGGTGTGTATCTATAATATTGTAGATAATAAACCACTACCTATCTATGGCAAAGGGGAAAATATTCGCGATTGGCTTTTTGTGGAAGACCACGCTCGTGCTATCGATACTATTTTCCACCAAGGAAAAGATGGTGATACTTACAATATTGGAGGATTTAACGAATGGCGTAATATCGATTTGGTGAAGGTAATCATCAAAGAGGTGGATAAGCAGTTAGGTCGCCCCGAAGGTACTTCCGAAAAGCTCATCACTTTCGTAACTGACCGTGCTGGTCACGACCTCCGTTACGCTATTGATGCTACTAAATTGAAAAATGAACTCGGTTGGGAACCTTCCTTGCAGTTTGAAGAAGGTATACGGAAAACTGTAAAATGGTACCTAGCGAATAGGTAAAAGGTAAAAGATAAAAGGTAAAACAGAGGCTACTATATAGTAACCTCTGTTTTTTCTATTCTATAATTTGTTAATTATCTCATCTTCTACATACCACTTGGTTGGTGTATTTTAGGTTTACGATGTTGTATTCATTCAGTTTATCAGTCTTCTCCAATTGCTTGTAAAAGGCTTTGAGGTTTGCTTTCTTAAGTGCTTCGTCTTCAAATTTTCCGAAAATAACCTTAAAGTGAGGTACACGCATTAAAAACTCGTATTCTCCGTTAGGTTTTACCAATACTTCGGTGATGTTCTCAGCTAACCATTGGTCGTTTTGGATAAACTGCATCAGTGCATAGGAGGCTTGCCAATAGCGCTCGGTATTACCTCTGAGGATAGGCACGCGTGCTGAGTAAGAACTTGAAAGAGGCATCTTCTTTCCTTGTGTATCCATATAATACACTCCATTGCCGTCGTATACCCGTGCGATAGGCTCTCGCTGTTTGATTTTAGCATTAAGAGTGCCGTCGATAGTGCAAAATACTTCTGATTTCTCAATCATCACATTGTTGTCTAAGAGCTTTTCGATTTCGCTTAAACGAAGGAGTCCCATAGGATGTTTTGCTTGTGGGTCTTTGAAGATAGTGCGCCGTATGGCATCATCGGTTACATACATATTCTCGTCCTGATGGTCTACCACCACCTCTTTTACGGTACGTGTTTTATTACGCCCTGAAGCAAACAACTGTATACAAAAGGGCAAAAAAACGATGACGAATATCTTTATGATTTTTTTTATGTACATTTTTCTTTATTTGATATCGTAACCAAACCTGCGCAATTGTCGCACATTGTTACGCCAATCTTTGTTTACTTTTACGAAAAGTTCTAAGTGTATTTGTTTGCCAAAAAACTTCTCTAAATCGGTGCGAGCTTCAATACCTACCCGTTTTAAGGCTTCTCCTTTATGACCTATGATAATCCCCTTTTGGCTCTCGCGTTCTACCATTATCACTGAACGAATGTGAATGATAGTCTCGCTATCGGCAAAACTTTCGGTCTCTACTTCTACCGAATAGGGGATTTCCTTTTTGTAATGCAATAGTATCTTTTCCCGTATAATCTCGTTTACAAAGAAACGCTCCGGTTTATCGGTGAGTTGGTCTTTTTGGAAAAATGCAGGTGACTCGGGTAAGAGTTCTATAATGCGGTTGAACACCACTTCGGTTTGAAAGTTGCGCAAAGCCGAAATAGGATATATCTCGGCACGAGGCACTTTTTCTTTCCAGTAGGCGACTTGTTCCTCTAATACATTTTGGTCGGAAGTATCCACTTTGTTAATGAGCAACAATACAGGCACGTCCAACTGATTGATGCGCTTAAAGAAAGCCTCGTCTTTCAGTTCTTTTTCGCCTATTTCTACCATATAAATGAGAATGTCGGCGTCTTCGAAAGCACTCTTTACAAAGTCCATCATCGAGGCTTGTAAGGCGTACGATGGCTTGATAATACCGGGGGTATCCGAAAAAACTATCTGAAAATCATCACCACTTACGATACCAAAAATACGGTGTCGCGTGGTTTGTGCCTTGGAGGTGATAATAGAGAGTTTTTCGCCTACAAAGGCGTTCATAAGGGTAGATTTCCCTACATTAGGGTTCCCGATGATATTTACAAATCCAGCTTTGTGCACTTGTTAATTGTTATTTGTTAATTGATTCAGCCATTCCTTTGCCCCAATGAGGATGATTAGGCGTTTTTGGAGTAAAATGTTCGAACTTCTCTAAGGCTTTTTGGAGCATTGGTTTAGCTTTTGCTACGCCCCCACCAAATACTTTGGGTGTAAAATAAATACCGATAGCACGAATGAGATAGGGTCTTGGGTTTTTGGGGTTTTCTTTAATAGATTTTTCGGAATACTCACGACTCAGCTTACCGTATTTAGCTCCGCGAAACATTGGGTTTACCTTCACTTTAGCACTATACAGATAGGCGTATAAGGCGTTGATTTCTGATGCATCGGCATCGGGTTGTTTTTCAGCTATCTTTATGTACTTTTCTGCCAGATTGCAATAACTGTCAATAGACCCTCCCGATGATTGGTCGGCAAGGCGAATGTTCACATAAGTCGCATAGTAATTTGCGAGCCAATGCGAAGGCACTGTGTTCGCAAGAGTTTCAAAATCTTTAGCTAAAGTCTGCAATTCTTTAGTAGCATAGCTTTTGTCAAGGAGTTTTACTTTTTCGGTAAGCATTGCCTCCACATCTTGAGCATAAGCAACACTACAAAAAAGGAGCAAAAAAAGTGTAATATATCTGTTCATAACAACATTGTCAATTATTATCTTCTTCCTTTTGGTTTTTTAGCAGGAGCTGAAGGGGTAGGAGAGGAGGTAGTTTTTTGGGTATCTGTCTCTTCTTTCTTTTTCTCTTTTTTATAAAGAGGAATGAGATAGCTGAGAGTATAGTTGAAATTCACACCAAAACGACTCCCTTCATATACCCGACCAAAGGCAGGAATATAGTAGTTAGGGAAACCACTACTGCCCGTTTGAGCCACCAAAAGACCTACGCGTACGCTTGCTCCTGCGTAAAGGTTATGCAAGAGTTCCGCTTTAATGCCCAATACGAGTTCCAACCAATGGGCTGTACGTCCGTCGTATTTCTTTAAGAAAGAAGGATCGGAGCCTGTGATAGTTTCGTTCCAATATTGGTTATCTTTATGGATAATATACGAGGTAAGGTCTTGAGAGAAAAGCGAAATACCATAGCGAGCCCCCACGTAAATCATATTCTCCATACCATACCAATTGCCATAGGTGTTATAATCGAAACCAGCACGTAAGAACTGACCTTCGGTAGAGTAAGTAAAGAAATCTTCGTTTTTAGTTCTTTTTTCCATACCGAGTTCAGCAGCGAAGTAGTAGTTGGTTGTTAGGCGGTAATCGCCTACCAATTCGAGTCCGTAGTAATCTTTATCAAAGAAAGGGCGTACCAGTTTGCTCAGGTCGGCACCTACGCGCAAGCCATACCGCTGTTTGTACACAGGGGCTTCTTGTTTTTCGGGCAAGGCAATAGTAGTTTGTGAGGTCGTGTGGGTAGCCGTTTGAGCCATTGCACCTAAGCCCCACCATATACTAATGATACAAATGTATATGAGCTCTTTTTTCATTATCTACGGTAGTGTTCTTGATGTTAAGACCTTTTAGCCAAGAGGTATTTGTATCTTGAATGGTAGCTGAAAGGGTGTTGTAAGTAATTTTCACTCCACAAGCCTTGCTTACGAACGACTGTTCGGGAGTATAAGTGAGCGTGAGGGTTGCGGTGCTAGTGGTAGTACCTGAAACTACGGTTTGGAATAAGTAGGTAGTAGGGGATTCCAAGCGCAAAGGTAGTGCAAGTGAATCTAAAGTTGCACTGCTTACCAGAGGCGTAGTGTTTCCTTCGCCATAGACCGTAAGGTTAGCCACGCTAAAAGGCGTACGGGTGTTATTTTGGTTGTAGAAACGCACCACCAAGCGAGGTGTATTCACGCTGTGGTCGCAAAGGTCGTCGGACTCACAACTTATCAACATTGAAAGCGAGAGTATTAAAAATGATATAAAGATAGTTCTTTTCATTATCAAAAATAAAGTTGGTGCAAAGATACGAAATAATTACAAATGACAAAAAAAACTTCACAGAGCAACTTAGTATTGATACCTATTAGCTTGATGGACAAAGCTTATTCGAAGGAAGAGCGAAGTTAAAGCGAACCTAAGACGAAGAAAAGACGAAGAAAAGACGAAGAAAAGACGAAGAAAAGATAGAGATAGCCTGAAGCTAAGAAGAAACTTTTATGTGGCAAAAGAAGTTATTTGAGATTAGAAATTGATAAATAACCTTTCATTTAAATTTGTTAATTTACTGAGTTATTTTTATTTTTGTCGTCTTAAATAGGTGCGTTTCTTGGGGCTCGTGCCTAAAAATGCAATGCTTAAAGAAATACAAGCTCTAAAAAAAACGGCTTTTCATACCGCTATAAGAAGCCTCAGCTTTGTTCAAGCAAACTGAAGGCAACCTTAAAGGGGGCTAATGGTGTAAGGAAATATATAAGATGCTGAAAAATGAACCTGAATAAACTCATAAATTCGCGACTCTTGAATGCCTCTATTGATAAGGTGATCAAAGTCAAAGAATATAACCTATTCTTAGGTTTTGTCGCAATAACAATAGCACTTTTTGTTTTCTTTATAGTGGCTATCGTTGTAATGGTAGTAGGGATACCTATTCTTTGGTTAGTGAATTTGTTTAAGAAATAAAATATGTATTGCAAAAGAATCGTAAATTACCAAGGAGAGAAATCTTCTTTGCAAACGATTTTCAAACAAGTAGCTAAAAAATATTTAATTTGTTGTGATTTCTTCAATTGCTGAGATGGTAGTCTTATTCATTTTTCTATATAAAAACAAAAAGCCCGAAACAGGACACTTCGGGCTCTTCGATATATTATACTGTTCTTATAATCAAGTGGATACGCCACGAAACATTACCTTGCAAAAAGGTAGAACTGATACGATATGTAACTTGACATAGGTCATCTTTCTTCGTGTATATCTTTATTTAGTAAAACAAATGTTTTTGAAATCGTGGACAAAGGTGTGACTATTTTTTGAATATGCAAGAAATAGGCTATTTTTTACCTAAATAAATTCATCGGCTTCTTTATTGGCAACCAAACGGAAGCCTTCGCCGTGAATGTTTAGAATTTCCACTTTGTCGTCTTTTTTCAAGAGTTTACGCAGTTTTGCGATATATACGTCCATACTGCGAGAGGTGAAATAGTTGTCGTCTTTCCATATTTTGGAAAGGGCTAACTCACGTGACATAAAATCATCGGTGTGTAAGGCGAGCAAACGCAAAAGTTCATTTTCCTTAGGGGAGAGTTTTACAGGTTCTTCGTCCTTATATTTGAGAATACGCAATTTGGTATTGAGGAAGAATCTTCCTATTTCGAACTCAAATTTATTGTCGTCTACCATTGTTTCGATGCTTTTACGTTGCAAAATTGAACGTATTTTCATCAATAGGATTTCGGAGTCGAAGGGTTTGTTTAGGTAGTCATCAGCTCCTGAGCGATAGCCTTTTATCACATCTTCACGCATTGTACGAGCTGTAAGGAAGATAATAGGTATTTTCTCATCTTTCTCACGAATTTCTTTGGCTAAAGTAAAACCGTCTTTATAAGGCATCATCACGTCTAAGATACACATATCGTATGTTTCTTTCTTAAACTTTTCGAAGCCTTCCATACCGTTTTTAGCTAAGGTAACGTCGAAACCACTCATTACCAAATAGTCTTTTAGTACAGTACCGAAGTTGGGGTCGTCTTCTACTAAGAGAATGTGTTTATTGTCCGTAGAAGCATTTGAACTGTAATAGTTTCCGTCTGTATTCATTTTTTTATTGTTTTAGGCAATTATGAATTAAATTGTTAAGTTCTTAAATTATATTACCGGCAATTTGATAAAGAAGGTACTCCCTTTTCCTTTGTCGCTTTCTACATTGATGCTTCCTTGATGGTATTCTACGATACTTTTCACGTAAGCAAGCCCTAATCCGTGTCCTTTTACGTTGTGTAAATCGCCAGTATGTTCTCTATAAAACTTGGTAAATACGTGTTTCATAGCCTGTCTGCTCATTCCTTGTCCTCTGTCTTTTACACGTATTAGTATTTTATTCTTTATATTTTCAGTATAAATGTCTATTTCGGGGGCATTAGGTGAGTATTTGATAGCATTTTCAATCACATTCACAAATACATTAGTAAGGTGTGATTTGTTAGCTGATACATCGCCGTTTTCTGCCAAAAAGTGAGTGCGCAATACGCCCCCACGTTCGTCGAGCATTACTTGTAGGTGCCCTATGGCATTGCTTATAAGTTCGTGCACGTCCAACGGCTCTCTCTCTAAATGCAAGTTTCCTTTTTCGAGACGTGATATTTGCAAAATGTTTTCTACCTGAGCCAGCATTCGCTTGTTTTCCTGTTTGAGTATTTTTACATATCCTTTTATTTTCTCAGGGTCGTGCAGGGCGACAGGTGTTTTGAGACTGTCGAGCACTAAGTTCATAGTGGCAATAGGTGTTTTGAACTCGTGCGTCATATTATTGATGAAATCAGTCTTAATTTCGGAAATACGACGCTGAGTGATGAGCTGGTGGAAGGTAACCACAAACACACCTATAACTATTAGTAAAAATACTACTGATAGGGTTGCTACCCCTATTACTGATGATAGCACATAGCGCTCGCGCTGAGGGAATACTACTGCTAATTCATATACTGAATCGTCGGAGCTATTGCCTCCAAAAAGCAAGGTGCGGTATTCCTTAGTTTCATTAGGGTCAAAGTACTTAGAGTGTATCTTCGATAAAATATTGCGGTTATACACGGCAAACTCGAAAGGTAAATTCAAGCCTCTTTTTTTGAGTTTCTGCTCTAAGAGTGTGTTTATTTGGCTTACAGACACTCGTTCGCTAATGGTTTGTTGCCTTATGATACTCTTAAATGATTCTTCTATCATTAAGCGTTCAATCTCGGGTAATTCACTTAGCTTTTCGTAGGCTTTTATGATAGGCAACTGTTTGTTATCTATATTATTACCTCTGTTGATGTGCTGAAAACTTTCTCTGTTTGTATAGTTCTTTAAGGTAAAAGAATCGGAGAGTTTCAAATCATCGATGAGTACGGGGTTGCGCAGATTGGTAGCCAAAGCGTAATCTTCCTCTAAAATACCGTGTTTATAAATAAAGGTCTCTTTACTTAGTTTGTTTTCTTGCACATAGATAAACTCTCGCAGATGACTGTCTTTGAGCTTTAAGGTGCTATCGTTCTCGCGCAAATAGATAATTTGAGCTACGTATTTATCGACTTCATCTTGCTCTATTTGTTTAGCTACATTATTGAGTACCTGCTGAATAGAATAAGTAAAAGCTTCTTCTTTATTATCAATGGCTGATTTAATCCAATACCCTTGTATGGCAATAATTCCTACAAGAGAAAGGCTTATGAGCACTACTGCGAGTATGTATAATCGCTTATTCACCGGGCAAAGTTAAAACAAATATTTAATATAAAAAACAAATTCTCTTAAAAATTTAACAAAAGATTAAGGAGTACCCTTTTTAAGAAGGCTAAAATACTGTGGTTTTTCTTTTATAAACCCTTGTTTTTACTAAGGAAGAATAATGCCAATAATGCCAATAATGCCAATAATGCCGATGAGAAAATTAGGAAATGAGAAAATGGGTAGTGATAAAAAAGGTTTTTTGACGGG